>DATIGG010000047.1:0-7482 GCA_035454825.1 Thermodesulfobacteriota bacterium
CAGGCTCTCTGATTGGCCACGTGAAAGATTCCGCGGCTGTTGTGCTGGATTAAAGCACGAATCGCTTTTGACAGATCGATCGTATAAGTGGGGGACCCGGTCTGGTCATCGACAATGGTAAGGACCTGTTTCTCCTTCGCCTGGCGAAGAATGGAAGAGACGAAATTCTTTCCATGCCTTCCATAGAGCCACTGGGTCCGAATGATCAGATAGTCTTCTATCCATTCTTGAACATAATGTTCCCCTTTCAATTTCGTCTGCCCATAAACGTTCAATGGATTGGGAAGATCACTTTCGAGGTAGGGTTCCCTTTTCTTCCCATCGAAGACATAATCGGTGCTTAAATAAACGACCTTGGCTCCACACGCTTTCGCACCCATGGCAACGTGCTTCGTCCCTTCTGCGTTCACTTGAAAGGCCTGATCCCTGTTCTTTTCGCAGCCATCGACATCCGTATAAGCAGCCACATTGATCACAATCGAAGGCTGCAGGCTCTCAATTCTGGGGAGGGTACTGGCCTCCTGCCGGATATCAATCTCATCGACATCCCATTCGATGATTTCGAAACCCTCTGCTGAATCATCTTGTTGAGAGGTCTGGAGAACCGTAACAAGGTCTCTTCCCAGCATTCCCTTTGCACCAATGACCAGGATCCGTTTCATTTCCAACAAGTTCCCCTTAATCCTGCCATTTCTAAAGAGGAGGAATTGAATTTCTTTGCTTAGATACTATTACCGTGAAGTCTGAGAATTTGTCTCTAACATTCGAAACAAGAAATAGTGTCATGCTGAACTCGTTTCAGCATCTCATCTCCTCCCGTTGAGTGAGATCCTGAATCAAGTTCAGGATGACCAAGTCTGAGAAATTTCTAATATTTTTGATTAGCTTTTATTCTTGTTTTCGAATTTCAATTTGAAATCTGCAATTTGAAATTTAAAATTTTTTTACCGGTTCCCGTACATCCTCTTATAATAATTCAGGTATTCTCCGGTCTTAATCTCTTTCCACCACTCCGGGTGGGTCTGATACCACTCGACGGTCTGACGAATTCCCTCCTCAAAAGAGACGACAGGTTCCCATCCAAGGCTTCCCTTGATTTTGGAAAAATCGATTGCATAACGCCGATCGTGACCAGGACGATCCTTAACAAACCGGATCAGGGAGTGGGGTTTCCCTAAATGATTCAAAATCGTTTTTGCAATCGTGAGATTCGTTTTCTCGCTCTGGCCTCCAATATTATAGACCTCCCCTTCCTTGCCATGATGGAGCACCACATCCAAAGCCCGACAGTGGTCTTCGACATGGATCCAATCTCGAACGTTGAGCCCATCGCCATAAATCGGAAGCTCTTTCCCCTCCAGGGCATTCGAAATCATCAGCGGAATCAGCTTTTCAGGAAATTGATAGGGCCCGTAATTGTTGGAGCAACGGGTAATGGAGGCGGGAAGCCCATAAGTGTGATAGTAAGCTCGAACCGTCATATCCGCTGATGCCTTGCTTGCCGAATAGGGACTGTTGGGGGCCAAGGGGGTTTCCTCGCTAAAGGCCCCCGTTTCCCCCAGGGACCCATAGACCTCGTCGGTCGAGACATGAAGGAAGCGGATAGGCCGCTTGGAAAAAGCCTTTCGAACCGCTTCCAGGAGAACAAAGGTTCCAAAGACATTCGTCCGCATAAAGTCATCGGGAGCTTCAATCGATCGATCCACATGGGACTCCGCGGCAAAGTTGACGATGGCGTCCATGCCTTGATGAATCACTTCCTCCATCTGGCGGGAATCTGCGATATCTCCCTTGATAAAAGTATAACGGGGTGAATGAGAAAGATCGGAAAGGTTCTTCAGATTCCCCGCGTAGGTCAATTTATCCACATTGATCAGGGAATCATCCGGATATTTTTTCAGAACATAATGAATAAAGTTACTTCCGATGAAACCGCAACCGCCCGTCACCAAGATTTTCATCATCCGCTCCAGATTTTTTTCTGCAAACCAACCTGATGGTTGTTGATATCGTTTTGAATTTGGGCCATTGAAATTTATTTGCTATTTGGTACTTGGGCTTTGGTGCTGATGCATCAGCCATCCTTTCTCGACCAGTCGTAAGGGATCTCTTTCCCGTGGGGTGGAAGGCGATATTCGTCAGGAGCACGGTAAGCATAGGCCTCGGTTGGAATATTAATGATGATCGCCTCTTCCTCGCTGATGCACTTCCACCCGTGATAGATCTCCTTCGGCACCTGGACCAATAACGGATTATGGACTCCGATGAAGAATTCGTTGATCTCTCCCTGGGTGGATGAATCCTCCCGTGGATCATAGAGAACAAGTTTAATCATTCCCTGAATGGCGACAATGTGATCGGTCTGAACCTTGTGATAGTGCCACGCCTTCACCACTTGAGGATAGGTCGTTGTCAAATAGACCTGTCCGAATTTCATAAAAAGGGGATCATCGGCCCGGAGGATTTCCATGACCCTTCCCCGCTCATCCGGGATCACCCGCAAGGATTTGGTTTTAACGCCTTGAATCATACTCCCTCCATTAGCGTTTGTTGGCTCCTGTCTGTGAAACGAGTTGGTTGGCTCGAAGCAGGGATTCAAAGGTCCCGGCATCGGTCCACCATCCCTCGAGGATATCATACGTCATCAACCCTTCATCGATATAGCGATTGTTCACATCGGTAATTTCGAGTTCTCCCCGGTGAGAGGGCTTGAGGGTTTTGATAATATCAAAAACAGCCGCATCGTAGAAATAAATTCCGATCACTGCGTAGCTTGATTTGGGCACTTTGGGTTTCTCTTCGATGGAGAGTATCCGGTCTCCTTTGAACTCTGCAACCCCGAACCGATGCGGATCCGGAACCTCCTTGAGCAAGATCTTGGCCCCCCCTTTCTGCTTCCGGAAACCCTCCGCAGCCTTACGAATATTTGATTCAATGACGTTATCTCCCAATACCACACAGATTTTCTCGCCGGCCGCAAAAAACTCGGCCAATCGCAAGGCCTCCGCGATGCCCCCTTCTCCTTCCTGGTAAGTGTAGTTGATGTGGCGAAGACCAAACTCCTTTCCATTGCCGAGCAGTTTCAAAAAATCCCCTGCACTGTTTCCCCCCGTCACAATCAGGATATCATCGATGCCTGCATTGATCAGGGTTTGAATGGGATAGTAAATCATCGGCTTGTCATAAACAGGAAGCAGGTGTTTGTTGGTCACCTTTGTCAAAGGATAAAGTCGACTCCCTAATCCTCCAGCTAAAATGATCCCTTTCATCAAACTCCCTTTCTTAAAGAAAGATTGGGTTATAGACTCATGGCGCGCGGCCTGTGCCCGAGGGATCCAATTCCCAGCAAGGTCACGAAGGCCTGCACCTTCAACTCCTTTTTCTGAGTCCCGTCGGGAGACTGATTGATATCTTCGACCAATATTCCCAGTGTCCAGCATTGGGTCTGGAAGAGAGCGCCGTAGTCGCTTTCGACCCGCCATTTATCTAAGAGGTTATAACGAACGCTTCCAAAAACGTAGAGGGGATCGATAGTCTTGATCTTTGTGTAAAGGTTGAGTTGCTGGATCTTATCCTTGGTAAAACGATATTCCACCTGAAGCGTATCGTCTCTAAAATCCTTGATCTTCATCAGCCCATCCAGAATATTAAGATTCCATTGGTAGGGATTGAGTTCGGCTTCGCCCCGGAAGGAAAGATAGGGATTAAAATTCATCCACAATTCTCCTCGGATATTTGAGAAATATCTTCCCGTACCTTTCTCGTCCAGATCATACGGGTCTCCAAGACTGTAGCCCTGAGAGACCTTCAGCCTCAGATATTCATAGGGGCCTAACCCGACCCTATCCTTCCCGGTTTTTCCCAAGAGCCGTTGAGTGAAGCCATAGATGATTTCGTTTCGATAGGGAATCCGATCGATGGCGTCGAAGGCGGGGAGATCACTCTGGGAGACCCTTGGATTATAATTGTAACTGACGGTGGGCTCGATGGTGTGCATCCACCGGGTCACGTCAAATAGGCCGGAAAGCTTTGAGGTCAAAGAGGTTTCATAGACCCGGTATAGCTCCGTTGACATCTCAATTCCTGCGCCATAAGTTTCCCTCGATTTTGATCCATTCCGTTCCTCGATGGGATCCTGATAGATATGATAGAACGTTTCTCGAAAACCCACTTCGGGAGTCACCTTCAAAAGGTTGAACAGTCTAAAGGGATAGGAGATCTGAGGCAAAAAATCTCCTCGTTGGGCTCGGATCCCTTCATTTCGCCAGAAGTTGACATAGGACAGGGTGAGATCAAAAAAGAGGGGCGTCTTAAAAAGAGACTGGGGATGGGCATAGAAACTGGCCTGGGGATATTTCTGAAGGGTCGGGTCATTATCATCTGTCGTCAGGTTGTTGAATCTCTCGCCATCCACGATGAAACTGAACTGGTCCCAGTTCTTCCCTCCAAAGAGGATCGACCGAAGCTGATTCAGACTTCTCGCGTCAATCTTCGTCCTCTCCGGAAGGTCATCTTCAAAATCTCGAGGATAAAACCGGTCGCTCACCTCATTGATGTCTCCTTTGAGGTAAAAGTTGTAGGGAAGCTTCTGCTGATGCTGCAGAAAAAAGGCTTGCCGTTTCCCATCAAAAACCTTGTCATCGATGAAATAATAAGTGGCTTGCCCGGTCGTCCCATGAGGGAAGGCATACCGATATTCCAGGCCCTCTTTAAATCCCCTGTCGCCCAGATAGTCGAGAAAGAGGGTTGAATCCATGTCCTTGGAGATGGCCCAGTAGAAGGCCGTCTTCACTTCAGCGCCATTCTTGTTTGAGTATCCAACCGTGGGAAGGAGCAAGCCGGTCTGTCTCTCCCTCTTGACGGGAACGGGCATAACGGGAAAGTAGAAGACGGGAATGTCCTCAATATAAAAGACAGGCCCCTTCGCAACCCCTGTTCCTCCCATGGTCACATCCAGCTCTCTCACCGTGAACTTCCAGGGCGGCCTGCTGGCATCGCAAGTGGTAAAAGATCCTTCCCGGATGCGGTAACGGCTCTCGCCCAATTTCTCGGCCTCGCGGCCCGTGATGTGAAAATTCTGATCCTTCAGAAAGAGTTTGCCCTGGTAAATCTTTCCTGCCTGAGTATTCATATTGACTTCGAGTCGTTCACACTCAAGGACATCCTCCCCCTCTTTAAGGACCACGTTACCCCAGGCCACCATATCGTTCGTAACGGGATTGAGCCGGGCATGTTCTGCTCTAAGAGAAAAATCTCCCCGCACCATCTCCACATTTCCATGGGCCTGATAGACCTGTTCTTCCTTGTCATACGTGAGACGGTCAGCCTCGATATCGATCGGGCCTTTTTCCTTCATCGTCTTGAGATCGGGTGTCATCAGACTGTCGGCCGCCTTCTTCACCTCAGCGGTCTTCCCGGAACTGAACTCCGGCAAGGAACCGAGAAAGAGAAAGAGAAGGATGACGCTGAACCGGAAGGCCTTCATGATCTTTCCCCTGAGAGAAGATAGTCCCTCGCCTCACCCACCGTATAGAGGGATCCGGTAATGCAGAAGAGGTCCTCCCGCTGGGTGAGGGAGAGTCCTTTTTCGATTGCCCGTGGAAGGTCCTCGACGATCTCCGCCTTCTTTCCATTCGTATCCCCCAATTGATCGAGGAGCAAGGACGGAGAAGAGGCCCGTTCCATATGAGGTTTAGAGAGAATGATATGATCCGCCAGAGGCGCTAACGTCTTAAGGACCGATCTGAAATCCTTGTCCTTCATGATCCCCAGGAGGAGAATGAGACGATGAAACTGAAATTCCTTTTTCAAAGACGCCTTAAGCACCATGGCTCCAGCTGGATTGTGAGCGCCATCCAGCAAGACCCTTGGAGAGGAGGAAATCATCTCAAGTCTTCCTGGCCAATCGACCTCTCGGAGTCCTTCAATCATCGATTCAGTAGAAACGGGATAACCTGAGTCCTCCAAGATCTCCAGGGCTCCAAGTGCGATCGTCGCATTGACGATTTGATGGAGGCCTGAGAGATTGAGACGCACGCCCCACAGTTTTCGATGGAGTCCTTCGTAATGAAAATTCCTTTCCCCGATCGGTTCATATCGAAAATCCTTGCTCACCCGGTAAAGAGGGGCGTTCTTCTTCCGGCACAATCTTGAAAAGAGATGGACCACCTGAGGTTGAGTGGCCGCTGTGATCAGGGGCCGTCCTTTCTTGATGATGCCTGCTTTCTCTTCGGCAATCTTCAAGATGGATTCGCCAAGGATCTCCTCGTGGTCCCTTGTCACATTGGTAATGATTGATAGCAGAGGGTCGATCACATTGGTCGAGTCAAGCCTTCCCCCTAATCCAACCTCTAAGATGGCCAGATCCACCCTCTTCTGGCTGAAATAGCGGAAGGCCATGGCTGTGGTAAAATCGAAGAAGGTAAAGGACGAGGGGATCCCCGAAGCCTCTATCCTCTCTTTCATCCATCCTGTCAGGGCCGCCACCTCGTCCTCCCGGATCTCAACTCCATTCACCTTGATTCGCTCCGAAAAACGGATGAGATGGGGGGATGTGTAGAGACCCACCCGGTAACCCTCTTTTTGCAAGACCGAAGCCATCATCGCGGCCGTCGATCCTTTCCCGTTCGTTCCCCCAACATGAATGGCCTGGATCTCTTCGTGGGGATTGCCGATGGCCTCCAGGATTTCGGTCACCTGCGTCAGTCCGAAGATCATTCCAAACTTCTGAAGGCTGTAGAGATAGTCCAGAGACTCGGTGTAATCATTTCGGCTGGAGGATCTGTCATTTCCTTTAGTCATGGGTCGTGAGCATTTCTAAAAGGGAGGCAATGGTGTGACGGAGATCCTTCCGCTCCACAATAAGGTCGAGCATGCCATGCTGGAGAAGATATTCGGATCGCTGAAACCCCTGGGGGAGTTCAGCTCGAATCGTTTCTTTAATCACTCTTGGCCCTGCAAATCCAATCATGGCCTTGGGTTCGGCAAGGATGATATCTCCCAACATGGCGATGCTGGCAGAGACGCCCCCGGTGGTGGGATCGGTCAGCACGGAGATATATGGAATCCTCGCCTCCTGGAGCTTGCCAAGGGCTGCGCTCGTCTTGGCCATCTGCATGAGAGAAAGAATCCCTTCTTGCATCCTCGCCCCTCCAGAGGCGCAGAAGATCACGACGCCGACTCTCCTTTCAATCGCCCGTTCAATGAGCCGAGTGATCTTTTCGCCCACGACGGATCCAAGGCTTCCACCCAAAAAATTGAACTCGAAGATGCCGAGCATCACGGGTTGCCCCTCGATTTTTGCCTCCCCACAGGTGACGGCATCTTTCTGCCCCGTCGATTCCTGGGCCTCTTTGATTCGAACGGTATAGCGTTTGGTATCTTTGAACTCCAAAGGATCCATGGAGGAGAGATCACGATCCAGCTCAACAAAGGTATTTGGGTCAACAAGGGATTCGATTCGTTTCCGTGAAGGAATCGGGA
>DATIGG010000048.1:0-4078 GCA_035454825.1 Thermodesulfobacteriota bacterium
ACAAAGGACAATGAAACTTTGAGAGCGAGGATGCATAAGCTCGGGATAGTCGGGCCGGAGCCCAAGGAGTCAGATTAGGCTGTCTGACTCCCCTCAAAGTATCCCTCAATATGTTGAGGTTCCACCAAATATTGAGGCTAAACGAATCATTTCATTTTTCTCCACTCTTCTCTCCTATTCATCTAATCCCCTGTTATTAAAGGATGATTTCAAACTTTTGATTTTTTTGGACTTGTTGGCAAGCTCCTTGCATTTAACACTTTTATGATCCTGGCTATTAAGGGTCTTCTACGTAGGTTTAAATGGAAAGACGCATTCTGTCGTCAGAAAGGAGTCGAACATGATTTGGACCATCTGTGTGATTCTTTTCATTTTGTGGTTGTTGGGATTTATCGGTGGCTATACGGGTGGTGGACTCATTCATATCCTGCTTGTCATTGCCATCATCGTCGTGGTGATCCAAGTTATTCAGGGACGAAGGTGATAGTAGCAATTTGAACCTTTGACGGAGAAGGTGAGGTATTTGAGAGGAGGTGGTTAGCAGGTCCGGAAAGATTTTGCCGAAGCTTAGGATACCTTGATTAGAAAAGGTCTCGTAATGAACCATTTCACAATCAAATTTACAGAGAGGAGTAACCACTATGAAAAAGAGAAAGATCGTTATCCACTGTTTAGTGCTTCTTATGCTGATCGCCACCTTTGCAGCCTGTGCATCGACACGCACCCATGAAAGTACAGGTGAATACGTTGACGATTCGGTCATCACGAGCAAGGTAAAAGCCCTGCTTGCAAATGATGATTTTTTCAAGTCCTTCCAGATCAGCGTTGAAACTTACAAGGGCATCGTTCAACTGAGCGGCTTCGTTAATTCTCAACAGGCCGTGAATAAAGCGGGTGAAATCGCAAGGAGCGTCCAAGGGGTCAAATCCGTAAAGAATAATCTGATCGTGAAATAGGCGACCGTTGACCTTCCCCGGATGGAGCATGGCGCCCCCTGTTGACCTGAATCCTGGATTTCCAGAAGACCCGGTTTGGAGGTGAAATGCAGAAAAAGAGTCAATCAGAGTGGGTCCGTCTGGTTCAATATCCTCAGATCAAATAATAATCGGGATAGGAGAGGGTTTGATTACCCTCGCCCTCCCACACCGCCCAATGCATCGGGTATCTAACCAAGAAAGGAGAACATCATATGCATTTCAAAAAGATCTTCATATTAATAGGTTTAATTCTGGCCATTGGATTGTTTGGTTGTACCGCGGAGAAGAAGACGGAAGCTCCCAAACAGGAGCGAATCACAAAAAAACTGGTTCCACCGAAGGCTGAGGTGAAGGGCCCGAATTTTCTAGTGGAGCTAAGCGACATTGAAATCGTCACAGTCGTGGACACAGCCTCTAAAGAGATCGTCGAGACGCCGAACCTCAGGGGACACATCAAAATAACTAATCAATCAAAAGATATCTTGGATATCCAAGCGGTTACCCTCGAATACCTGGACGGAAGTGGAAAGCCAATTCCATACAAATCTGGAGAAAAGATATCGAAGGTTTCTGTGTTTTTGAAGGCGATTAAGCCCGAAGAAATGACCGAAGGGTCTTTAGATACCACCATTCCAAGGATGGCTGTCAAGGAAAAGGCCCTGGGAAAGATAGAAATCAGCCTCGTCTACGTGCCGTCTCCGCTTAAACGAGAGACGTTGATTTTGGATGAAAAGGTTGAATAGCCCCTGGTCTTAACCCACGTGGCTTAGAAGAGAAAATATTTTGAATGCTGAGCTACCCTCGAAGACGAGGGTAGCTCAAAGCCCCTAAAGGCTTTGAGAGGAGACAATTTTATGGCTTTTGCAACTGGGATCTCGCCAGCAATCTTCTTTCTGGTAGTCTTTCTCATTATTATTGCCGCCGCATCGATCAAAATCCTGCGGGAATATGAACGAGGTGTTATCTTTCGATTAGGAAGACTGATCGGGGCCAAGGGGCCAGGGATTATCTTCATTATCCCGGGTGTGGACAAATTGATCCGGATCAGCCTGAGGACGGTGGCACTTGAGATTCCACCTCAGGATGTAATTACCCGCGACAACATCTCCATCAAGGTGAATGCGGTCGTCTACTTTCGGGTCATCGATCCCAATAAAGCGGTCGTCGAAATTCAAGATTACCTTTATGCCACTTCCCAATTGGCTCAGACGACCTTGAGGAGCGTTATAGGCCAATCCCAATTGGACGAACTCTTGTCAGAAAGAGAAAAGATTAACCTCCAACTCCAAGACATCCTGGATAAGCAAACGGACCCTTGGGGGATCAAGGTATCCCTGGTCGAGACAAAGCAGGTTGATCTTGATGCAGATATGCAGCGGGCCATCGCCCGTCAGGCTGAATCAGAGAGGGAGAGACGGGCCAAGGTCATCCACGCTGAGGGGGAGGCCGAGGCAGCAGAGAAGCTGGCTGCGGCGGCAAATATTATGAGTGTATACCCTGCAGCCATGCATCTGCGGTTCCTTCAGACCTTAACGAAGGTGGGAACCGAGAATAATTCAACGGTGATCGTCCCGATCCCCATAGACTTGCTCGCAGCCTTCTTCCAAAAGAAGGACAAAGAATAGTCTAAGTTGAACCCGAAAGAATCTCTTTGGGATAATGCGATAGCTCAGCTTTGCTATCTTTGAAACGGGAGGCCATCGTCCTTTCAGGACTATGTAGAAAATAGCCTTCGTCCAACGGTAATGGTAACGATGCTCGCCCTGTACCTAATATGGTGCAGGGCCCGTATCGTCATTCGGTTATCCCGCTATAGGCGGGATTGGTCCTAAGGATTTGACAACCCCTTGACACTAAACGAAACGGGCTTCCTTGCCGTAACCTTAACCCAAGACCAGAGGCCATTTTCATGCTTCGAGGGCCCTCCGGGCATGGGGCATTATGTTGATAACTCATGAGAGAGGGGAATATGCCACCCAACGAAAAAAAAGAACCCATAGAAAATTTAAAAGATAAACTGCGTTCCCTCTTTGGCATCCGAGACCCCCAGAAAAAGAAGGATGCCTTGCCCCCCAAGGCTCATTTCAGTATCTGGTATTTTCTGGTGGCCTTCCTTTTATTTACTTACCTGCAACAATACTATTTTTCTCGAAAAGTGGAGACGATTCCTTACGGCCAATTTAAACAAGCCCTGGCCGAAGGCAACGTGGGTAAATTGACCATTGGCCCGGAAAACATCACTGGAACGCTCACAGGAAAAGAAAAGAAGACGGGCCAGCAGTTCATCACAATTCGGGTGGATGATCCCAGCCTGGTAAAAGAACTGGATGAACACAAGATCGATTATTCCGGGCGCTATGAGAGCAAATTCCTGAGCAGTATTCTCTCTTGGATCCTTCCCATCGGCATTATGCTCCTGATCTGGCGGTATGCCATGAAAAAGATGGGCCCGGGGATGGGGGTCATGTCTTTTGGCAAGAGCAAAGCCAAGCTCTTTGCAGAGAGTGAGACCCGGGTCACGTTCGCCGATGTCGCCGGAATCGATGAGGCTAAAGAAGAGCTTCAGGAGGTGGTGGAATTTCTGAGGAATCCCGGAAAATTCCAGAAACTGGGGGGGAGGATTCCCAAAGGGGTGCTTCTGGTGGGTCCACCGGGGACTGGCAAGACCCTTCTGGCCAAGGCTGTGGCCGGAGAGGCAAAGGTGCCTTTCTTCAGCATCAGCGGGTCTGAGTTTGTGGAGATGTTCGTCGGCGTGGGAGCAGCACGCGTTCGCGATCTTTTCTCTCAGGCCACTCGCCAGGCCCCCTGCATTATCTTCATCGATGAGCTGGACGCGTTAGGGAAAGCCCGGCGAATGAATGTCATGGGGGGTCACGACGAACAAGAACAGACGCTCAACCAGCTCCTGGTGGAGATGGATGGATTCGAAACGAATAAAGGGGTGATCATCATGGCCGCCACCAACCGGCCGGAAATCCTGGATCTTGCCTTGTTGCGACCGGGGCGGTTTGACCGGCAGGTCCTGGTAGACCGCCCGGATATCAACGGGCGGGAAGCCATCCTGAAAATTCATTCCAAGAATGTTCTCTTGGGTCCTGATG
>DATIGG010000049.1:0-8757 GCA_035454825.1 Thermodesulfobacteriota bacterium
CCGAAATTTTATATACCCCACAACACTTGCACGCTTCGCGCTCAATTTGGAACTTTGAGCGAGATATCCATTGTATCTTGAAGTGATCTTAAGCCATTGCCCAACCCAGATCGTCAAATCAGGTGCTTCTGGCGTTGGAGGTGGAGTGGCATTGGAGACGGTAACAGTGACAGCAGTCGCTGTGGTGGTGTTACCGGCCGCATCCCTGGCCACAGCTGTCAAGGTATGAGAACCATTGCTGGCAGTGGCTGTGTTCCAGGAGACACTGTAAGGAGAGGTTGTATCTTCCGTCCCGAGGTTTACGCCATCGAGCTTGAACTGTACCCCTGTAACCCCCACATTATCGGAGGCTGAAGCCGTAACCGTCACGGTGGCGGAGACAGTTTGAGCGTTGGTGGGAGCAGTGATCGAAACCGTAGGAGGAGATGTGTCGGAGGTGGCGTTGGAGACGGTAACGGTGATTGCGGCCGATGTGGTGGTATTGCCAGCCGCATCCCTGGCCACAGCCGTCAGGGTGTGAGAAGCATTGCTGGCAGTGGCTGTATTCCAGGAGACACTGTAAGGAGAGGCTGTATCTTCCGTCCCGAGGTTTGTACCATCGAGTTTGAACTGTACCCCTGCAACCCCCACATTATCGGAGGCTGAAGCTGTAACCGTCACGGTGCCGGAGACGGTCTGTGCGTTGGTGGGAGCAGTGATCGAAACCGTAGGAGCTGTGGTGTCCTGTGGCGTATAGGTCGCTGTAATTGTGTCCGTCCCTGTATTTCCTGCTTCATCCCGGGCCGTCACGGTGATGACGTTTGAGCCGCTGGAAAGGGAAACAGTGGCAGTCCAGGAGGTTGTTCCACTTGCCGTTCCACTACCACCCAGAGAATTAGACCAACTGACCTGCGTCACCCCAAAGGGGCCTGTAAAATTATCCGATGCCGTGCCACCAATGCTCAATGACGAGCTGCTTGCACTATACGTCGGACTGCTCGTTGGCGTCGTAATCGCAACCGTGGGGGGCATCGTATCTGTTGGCTTTATGGCGGCGTAATTGTGCGCGGAACCAAAAGCGTTACCGGTGGCATTAAGAGTCCCCCCTCCTCCTGGATTCACGTGACAGAGCCCGCAACCCTCACTCGTCCCGAAATAGGTGTTATATTGCGTTAAGTAACTACTCCTCGCATCAGCCCAACCTGCCATGCCGAAGATGCCCAATGTTAAGATCACTGCCAGCAAAAAGATCCAGTTTTTACTCTTCTGCACTTTGATACTCATTTTTTCCTCCTTGAAATTTGATTTTCTGGTTTGAACTGCGTCTTGGTCTTGCGATGTTATTAAAGAAATATTTAAGGTGGCCTCTCTCATGGTGAAATGAGACCATTCCGAGGCCAGGACTCACTGGAATAAGAAGGGGGATGATGCGGAAGCAGTTTCAAAAGTCTGAATCGAAGCCAGGCAATCTCAATGAGAAGGGAAAACCGGATGAACTTTCCCTTCAATTGAAAGATCTTCGTTCGCACTTTGCACCTCTTTTCTCTTGGATTGATCAGAATTTGAGCTTTTGAAGAGCTCTACCATACATTCTTAAAATCCTCATCAATACAGGCAAGGGTTTTCCGGTTTTGTCGCAGCGGATAGATAATCCTTTTCGAAGGGTGACCATGGCCATGTTTCGGAGCCAGACGATCAGGAATATTTCTTGAGGCTATCTCAGACTCCTGATCACTAAACTTTTCTCTCCTTATCTCATTTCCAGCCATGTCCCTGTAAATTAGCATGTCAGCCTCCAAGTCGTATTCAGGCACATTGGGATCATTCCATCGGGTCATGAAATACTGGTAAAAGGGGATATAAAGACTGCTGAGATTCTGGTCGTGTTTGAAGACATATTCCGGCATTCGCTGGATATCCAGGCCTGCGTGATAATGCTGGATCCAGATATAGTCATCGAGAATCGCCAGCTTAAGAAGAGGTGCATCTTGGTAAAGCTTGAGCTTCACCTCTTTCTTGACGGCCTTAAGACCCTTGAGGAAAGCGATACTCCTTTTGATCTGCTCCTGAAAGGTTTCAGGAGTGACATGAGGGTCCAAGATACTCTGTGCACGCACCCTCGCCCCTTCACGAAAAGGGTTCAGGAGCATGATCTTGGCCATACGGCAATTCTGCATGACGTGATGCAAGTCTCCCTTTGGATCGACAAAGGTTCGGAATCCAGTTGATCCAATGACCAGGACATCCTTCGCGAACCCCTGCTTTTCTTTCAATTTTTTGGTTCTTCTTCGTGAAAAAAAGCCTTTGAGAGGCTTAACCAAGACCAAGCCTGCGTCCCTTGCCATATTAGAAAGTCTCCGGTCCCTCCAACTTCTACCGACGACATTGAAGAAGATGACAAGCAGAATGGCCACGGTCATCTCAATGGAGACCACCAATAGCTTTTCGTTCCTGAAAATAGACCAGTAGACCAGAATTTCTTTGGCAATGAAATTAAGAATTCGAGGAAGAGACAAAGCGATCGCAGCGCTCAAAGCAGCCAGAGCAATGTGATAAAGAATCCGTGCCCAACCGCTGATGAAATCTTCTAAGAATCTCTTGTTAATCAAGATCGTCTCCATGAGAATCATCCGATGGAAATGAACAATAAGAAAAGCAAGCATCAATGGACCTCGATTGGAAGGGTTAATACGAAGTTTGAACCATGCTTTTTGGCCTCGTACCAAATATTCCCTCCAAGTTTCTGGATGATTCTTTTAATGAGATACAGACCGATTCCCATTCCACGGGCCCCTTGGTTTCCATTGTTTCTTATAGGGTGGCTGACTTTTGTGAAGAGCTTATCCCGCCATCCCTCCGGTATGGGTTTTCCGCTGTTAAATACATTGAGTTGGTAAGAAGAACCATGAATTTCAAGACCAAACGTGATCGTTCCCCCTGCGTCGCCGTATTGGATGGCATTCTTCAGAAGATTCCTGAAGATCGCCTTCAGCCAGACCCGGTTTGCCTTAATGGGGATTCGACGGGCCGGAACACGTTCGACGCGATTATCGATCCGCATGTGATGATCCTTAATCTCTGAAGAAAGCTCTTCGAGGACCGGATCGATCACATCTTTTCTCAAGTCCAAAACCTCTTGTCGGATATCTAAATGGCCGTCGGCAGAGAGGGCTCTGCCCAGGCACTCTTCAGACATCCCGATTAATTGGGCGACCCTTCCCACCAGCTCTTTCACCTGATTCTCGACGCTTTCATCCATTCTTCCATAATAGCCACGGCTTAATAATTTGAGGCTGGCCATGATCGAAATAAGGGAACCCCTGAGGTCATGCGACATGATCTTCCATATATTCAGGGCTTCTCCATCCAATGGGTAGTTATGGGATTCAGGCTGAGCATGCCTCCCACTGAATCTGGGTACCAATTTAACTTCCTGAAGTTCTTCCATTTCATCACCTCTCGATCCAAGAATCAGGACAAAATGATCAGAGCTGTGATCAACAGAAAAGCAATATCGACAGCCGGCTTATTTCCTTCCCGCGCTATTTGCTCCGAAAGAGAGGCGATCAGAAAAAGTTCTGAGTCCTTGAGCGCGAATAATTTTTCTTTGGCTCTTTCTAATGACTTTTGATCTCCTATCTTCTTTTCCAACACCGACAGAATCTTCGTCACATCGGTTTCTCGATGCCTCGCATATTCATCACCGGATTTTGACCTTTTGATCTCGCCCCATGCCGCTGGACTCCAAATCATAAGGATAGAAAGAAAAGAAAAAAACAAGATCATTCCTTTTGAGGTGAATCGTGTCATCTCGACCTTTCGTTACATCCATTCAAATTAAGCTGCCATTCCGGAAACCAGCCCCATGAGTTCACCCTTGGAGAAAGGCTTTTCCAGAAGACTGACAGGGTATCTCTTTTTCTCCTCTTCAAGGGGAGACCAATAGCTACTTAAATCGCCACTCATATAGATTGTCCTAACCGTGGGGTTGAGCGTTCGAATATGCTCCATCAATTCCAAACCGTTTTCTCCGGGCATCTGAATATCCGTAATGACCAGATCCGGCTTGAAATCAAGGAAGGCCCAATATCCATCTTGACCATCCTTGGCTGACCTGACCTCGAAACCTTCGTCCTCTAACATAATCTGAATAGCCCAAGCGAGTTCCTGATTGTCATCCACGATTAATATTCTCATTTTCTTCTCCTTTGAAAAGAGGGTCAGTATCCTCTCTCATGCAAGGGGTGTGCCAGGCAACTTAAATAAACCTATCTATTTGATATTAATGTATTTTTTAGTTTTATCGATTTTACTTAGGATCTCTTTATGAAGGGGTTTTCCTACAGATGAAAAGCGCAGTTTGATTTGATAACAAGATAATTTCTATAGAAATTATATAGATTTGGTGTGTGTAGGGGGTTTCCTACAGGTTATTTTTTAAAATCCGATATGTTAAGGTTGTGCTTTTTCAGGAGGTCGTAGAAATCGGGCCTATACTTTCCGGCTAATTTTGCTGCTTGGCTGATATTGCCCCTGCATATTTCAAGGAGGTGAATAAGGTAGTTCTTTTCATAATCATCTTTGGCTTCTCTCAAGGGTTTAAATGGCTCATCGGGTGAGGCATCTTTCGTTTGAAGAATGTTCTTCTCGGTCACGATCTCTCGCTGAGTCATGGCAACGGCATATTCAATGGTGTTTTCTAATTCCCGCACATTTCCTGGCCAGTCATGAAGCATTAATCTTTGCAAGGCTGACGGCGATAGCCCTTTGACCTCCTTTTTCATCTGCTGGCTGAATTTCTTTATGAAATGGTCTACCAAAGAGGGAATGTCTCCTTTTCTTTCCCTCAAAGGGGGCAGATAGACCGGAATCACATGAATCCTGTAAAAGAGGTCTTCACGAAAAAGCCCCTGTTTCACCTGATCCTCCAGATCCTTATTGGTCGCCACAATGACCCGGACGTCGACCTCAACGAGTTTCTCGCTGCCCACAGGGTAGAACTGTCTCTCCTGTAAAACCCGTAACAACTTTGCCTGAATTGGAAGGGACATGTCGCCAATCTCATCGAGAAAGATCGTGCCTTCGTGGGCTTGGACAAATAGACCTTTGGTGCTTCGAATGGCCCCTGTAAACGCTCCCTTTTCATGGCCGAAAAGCTTGCTCTCCAACAGGGGTTCGGGAAGAGCCGCACAATTAATCGCCACAAAAGATTTGTTCTTTCTCTCGCTGGCAAGATGAATGGCCTTTGCAATCAGCTCCTTTCCGGTGCCACTCTCTCCATGGATGAAAACCGTGGAGTCAATCTTGGCAATCTGGGTAACGGCTTCCAGGACTTTTTGCATCTTTTCGCTCTTGGCCACAATGTTTGAGAAATCATATCGCTCTGATAAAAGGCCTTTCAGCCTTTGGACCTCCGATGTCAGCCTCCGATTTTCCAGGGCCCGATCGATCTGAAGAAGGAGATCCCGGGGGTCAAAGGGCTTCGTGAGGTAGCTATAGGCTCCTCTTTTCATGGCCTCCACTGCACTTTCAATCGTTCCATAGGCCGTCAGGATGATGACCGGCATCTCTGGAAGGATAAGATGAAACTCTTCCATCAGGGAGATCCCATCCCGGTGAGCAAGTTGGAGGTCGACAATGGAGAGGTCGAAGACATGCCTTTTGACAGCCTCGAGGGCCTCCACTTCCCTGGAGGCTATAGTGACCTCATAGCTTGCCGATTCAAGCCTCATTTTTACAAGTTCCAAAAGATTCTGATCATCGTCAACGACTAAGATCTTTGCTGAAGCCATGTCCTATCTATTTCCCCTTTTCTCTTCTCTTTTCTTCAATCTCGATATCCACCTGTTTCGATTTCTCAATGGTCTGATTTAATTTTTCGATCGTTTGATTCAATTTCTCGATGGTTTGGTTCAATCGATCATTCTCTTGAAACATTCCACTCCAGGCCTTTGCCAATTCACTCCAGGAACTTTGGGGATAGTCCTTCATCAATTTTTTAAAATAATTGATCGATTTCCCATAATCTCTTTTCGGATTTCCCGGCTGGGAATAAATCAGCCCCATTTGAAAAAGGGCTTCATCCTCCAGGGGATGCCGAGGCGAAGCGGCGAGAATCTTCTCGGTTTCTTTGAGGGCTTCCTCATATTTTCCTTGTGAGAGGAGTGCCCGGGTATAGAGAAAGGGCTGATGGGCCTCACGTTCGTCTTCCAGTTTCTTCTTTTCCTGCTGTAATTGCTCGGATTGAAGGTTTAGCTGCTCGAGGCACTGATGATTCAACTGATCGATACGTTGACTGAGCCTTTCATTTTGTCGAAGCATTCCGATCCAGGCCTTTGCTTGCCGGGCCCAGAGACTCTGTGGATAGCCTTTCACCACCCTGTCGAAAAACTGAAGCGATTTTGCGCGATCTCTCATAGGATTTTCAGGGTCAGCATAGATCATCCCGATATTAAAAAGGGCTTCGTCTTCCGGTGGCTGATGGAGGGCAAGAAAAAGAACCTCCTGGTTTTCGTTTAACGCCCGTTCAAAGTCCCCCTGAACGAAGAGTTCTCTGCCGCGAAGAAGGTGTTGATTGGCTTCCTCCTGCGGTTCTATAAGGCGTTGATCAGTTTGCTCCTGCGGTTTTGTCCCGATTCTCAATTTCTCGAACGACGTCTCAATCGTCGCGCAACCCGAGAGGGAGAGAAAGATCAAGCCGGCAAAACAAAAATAAAGATACTTCCTTCCCCTAGTCTGCTTTCTGCCCATATCCTGCCTCCGTGGGAGGAAACCACATGTTGAGCGATCGATAAGCCTAACCCTGTGCCCTTCATTCGGTAGGAACCCGAACCATCTGCCTGCTGATATTTATCAAAAATGGTTGTCAACTTTTCAGCCGGGATACCGGGCCCTGTATCTGCGACCGAGACCTCCACCTCCTGGTTCACCTGCCGGGCCGAGATCGTCACCCGGCCTCCTTCGGGTGTGAACTTTACGGCATTTCCCATCAAATTCCGAAGAACTTGAAGAATTCGCTCGCTGTCCATCCGAAGGGTGGGAAGCGATTCAAATCCCTTTTGTTCGAGACGGATCTTTTTGGATTCGACGAGGGGCACCATTTCGATCATCGCCCGTTCAATCAAAGGAGCGAGGCTTCTTTTAGCAAAGGTATAAGTCATCATCCCTGCTTCCATTTTAGAAAGGTCCAGAAGAGAACTCACCAGTGTAATCAGTCGGTTTGTCTCCAAGGTGAGAATGGTCAAAAGCCGCTTCTGTCTCTCCGGGACCGTTCCTCCCACGCCATCCTTTAAAAGGCTAATCCCTTCCTTAATGGAAGTCAGGGGCGTTCGCAATTCGTGGGACATTGAGGAGAAAAAGTCGGACTTCATCTTGTCCAGCGCCCTCAGCTTTTCGCACATGGTGTTAAACGCCCTCGCCAGTTCCAGCACCTCTGGAGGGGAGGATATATTTAATTGAGAGTCAAAGATCCCCCTCGAAATGTCTCGCGTCTTATCCACCAGTACCTTCAGGGGGCGCGTGATGGTCCGGGTAATGAAAAAAGAGGTCAGCAGGACCAAAACCATGGCAGTGATCGCCATTCCTATGACCATCTTGCGCGCGGAGTCTCCAGCCACCCCCAACATCTCCATCCGTTGAAAAATGTCTTGTTGAGACTGTACTCCCAGGGTTTCCAATTCCTCTAAAATGGTATCCACGCGTTTCTGCTTCTCAAGCTCGAACCGCATTCTTGAATAATCTCGCTTCGATCGAACAAGTTTGACCTCTTCATCGAACAAGGATTGATAATTTTCAAACTCTTTTTTTATTTGATTGAGAGTATCCTTCTTCGAAGAAGTGTCTGCAAGAACGAGCGTCTCGGTCAGTACTCTGAGAAAATCCTCTTTAGCGGACAAAAATTGGTCGTAAAAGGCCTGATCCTTAGTCAGGATAAATTTTCTCTCAAACCGCGACTGGGATAAAATAAAATCCGTCAATTTTTTCCCATATCCAAGGATTCGATTATCGACAGCCAGGATATATTTAGTTGTCTTGTTAAATTGGCGGATTTTTACAATCGCATAGCTACTCACCGCCGTCACCAGAATAAAGATAGCAAGGTAGCTAATCATCATCCGGGAGAAGATTGAGAGCTTCATCTTATTACCCGATGTGGTTTATCAAAATGATTCAAGGCTAAATCCCTGATTTGAAAAAATCGGGGTCGACAGGTCTATCCGTGTCTTGGAAGGGTTCCAAAAACATCCCGTTGTTTGCTGGTAAGAGCGTAACATATCTGATATGACTGGGCAATTCCTCGAGGGTCTTAATTCATCCCATGGTCAGACCAGGACAAATCCTCAAAAACCTCCTCTCCCCTGGCTGGAAATCCCTGCCTTCGCTGGAACCCATGAGCGGGATGCTAAATAGGGGATCAGCAGAACAGTTTTTTTACTGTTGTAAAAGTGTTAGATATAGATTCTCAGACTGCTCGCGCAAGAATCTAACCAAAGGTAAGTGATGCCTCTTCCTCTGATTGGGATCACGATGGGTGATCCAACAGGGATCGGACCTGAGATCATTGTGAAGGCTTTGGCGAAGGGTGAATCCTTCCAAGCCTGTCGTCCTGTCATTTTTGGGGATGAAGGGGTCCTCTTAAGAACCGTCAAGAGCCTTGGAATCGGTGTCTCCGTGGAGGTTTGTGATCGGATTCCGAAAGAACGATATGCTCCCCGGATAATCTATCTTTTACGGTCAAGTCAGCTTAACGCGGGATCCCTCCAGATCGGAAAACCGGAT
>DATIGG010000050.1:0-17428 GCA_035454825.1 Thermodesulfobacteriota bacterium
GACTCTTCTCGCCACGTTATTGATTCGCTCAACATCCCCCACAGAAGTTCCGCCATATTTTTGAACAACCAGCGCCATGCCTCTGTTTCCTCCTGCATGAATAGTTCGGAGTAATGAGTTCGGAGTTCGGAGTATAAATAACCGCCGTCCGGAGTCTTGAAGAGTGGTTTGCCCATGGCCGTTTTGGGTGGGTAAAACCTTCTTGTCCCGAACTTTGAACTCCGAACTCACAACTTATTGTATTGTATGCCCCAGGGTGACGTGCGGAGTGCCTTCACCAATTCTTCGTATCGTTCTCCTTTCCCAAGGATTTCGATCAACCGTGCGTGTTCACCCCGATAACTCAGGGTGACCCAGAGCAAGGCTTCTGGAAGCAACGTGGGAATCCTGTCTGCCCATTCAATGGCGGTGACTCCTCCCTTTCCAAAATACTCTTCGACGCCCAGGTCCTCTGCTTCTTCCTCGGTCGTCAAACGGAAAAGGTCGATGTGAAAAAAAGGGATCCTTCCCTGATACTCATGAATGAATGTAAACGATGGGGATGTGATGTGATTGGATCTTCCCACGCCAACGCCGGCCGCGAGTCCTTTGATGAAGTGGGTCTTTCCTGACCCTAATTCCCCCCCCAGAGCGACCACGTCTCCCGCTTGAAGTAACTTTCCTATCCACTTCCCGGCTTGAACCGTTTCTGTTGCACTCTGGGTACGCAGGACCACTAAGTTAGTCTCTTATGAATAAAATTGTGCGCCCAATGCCAATAAAGTTATTCAGGATAAAACGGGTCTAAATTCTCAACTCAACGCCTGTTTGGCTCCGGCTACGCTGGGTTAGGCCTTATATTTGAAATCATCGGGGTTGAGATTTTCCAGCCACTCCTTTAATTGATCTTCATCCTTTTCCAGATCGATCGTCTTCGCCTTTTCGATCACTTGCTCCGCAACAAAAATGGGAGCTCCTGTGGTGAGGGCGATGGCAATGGCGTCGCTGGGCCGGGAGTCCAGGATAATCTCTTCTCCTTTTCGGTTGAGGTAAATCAACCCGTAGTAAGTATTTTCCTTCAGGTCATTGACGACGATCTTAACCACCTGGGATTCTAACGTCCCCAGGATACTGTTGATTAAATCGTGGGTCATCGGGCGTTGGGAAGCCATCTTCTTGAGCCTCATGGCAATGGCGTTGGCTTCGAAGGGTCCGATCCAGATCGGGAGCCCGGTCTTATTGGAAAGATCCATGAGGAGGACGACGAAACCGTTTGAGGTGGAGTCGAACGTTAAAAACTTTACCTTCATTTCGATCATCATGAAGCTCTCCTTTCGATCACCCTCAAATCCCCGCCCCCCTTCCTAAAGAAAATGAAGAGGAAATGATTCAGCGAAACCTCAACGAGGCCGCGACCCCTTCGTTCTCTTTGAGAATCGGATGATCATCAATCCATTTGACTTCACCATCTTGACGGAGAGTAGAGCGCATCATCTCTTCCGCAAGATCGACGGTCTTTCTTTCCCCTTTGCAGAGAGGACAAGGAGCGGAGGAATCCCCGGAGGGAGGAATCAGAAACAGGGAGTTGCATCTCCGGCATTGCCTGCCGTTCAGAGAGGGTGCTGACAAAAGATAAAGCGTATGAACCTGCCCCTGATTGAGGACGTCCAGCGTCGCGCTCAAGCCGAAGGAGGCCAATCCGTTTTGAGGGGCCCTCTCCCTGAGTTCCTTAATCTGACGGCTTAAAGATTCCTTCTCCTTTTGGAGGAGCCTTTCGAAGAGCCGCCTCAAGATCTTTGACCGTTCTTCCGAAAAATCCACGGGGAAGGTGTCGGTCATCTGCTGTTTGACCCGCTCCGGAAGGAACGTCTTGAAATTGGCAAGGATCCGTTCCTGGCCCATGAGGATAACCTGTTTCCATTTCCCGGAATCGAAGAGGTCTGTGAGATGCTGGGCGACCTCCTTGTGATGTCTGTCCCTGTGGTCTTGGATGTGACGTTGATACCTCATCTGGGCCCATCCTCCCTGGTCATGACGGCCCGGCACGTAGCTCTCGATGGAGGATTCTCCCATGAGCCCCTCCAGGGAGACTTCCAATAACTTGGCCGAATCCGTTTCCACCATCACGGCAAGGGTATTCTGATATTGGGTGGAGAGCTTCACCAGCGGACGGAGGACAGGAAGGGAGGAGAGTGAGAACTCATTTTCATAGGGAATGATCGAAGGATAGGTGAGGAAGGTCCCGGTGCCGCTACAGGAGAAGATGGCGAATCCGTTCACTCCCTCCATCGAGGTGCGGCGAACCAACCCTTCCACGCATCTCTCGATCTGCCGTTGATCTTCCGGAAAGGCTCTCTGCCAATCCTCTTGGTCTCTCAGTCGATCGAAGGCCTTCTTCATCTGGTTTTTGGTGAAGAGCCGAATCCGTTCCCTTTGCTGTTCGTCATCCCATCTGGTATTGAGATAAAGAGAGCAGAAAGGGCAGGGGCCTTCTTCGATGCGGGCCAATTTTTTGATCTCACTCCTCATGTTCATGGTGAACTCCGTTTCCGTCCTGAAAGACAATCCATGACCGCCGTCAAAAATCAGAGCTCAAATGAAGTCCGGGTGATGAATGATAAGGATATCAGGAATCTCTTGACTAAAAAATCCTAACAGACTTTTAGATTGGAATCAAATCCCTCTTGAAGAACCGCAGGGATCTGTTCGATCAGGTCTGTGGCCACGAGAGATTTTTCTCCCTTCTCGGATGCCACCCGATCCCCCGCCAACCCATGAAGATAGACAGCCATCTGGAGAGAAGGGAGAATATCGAACCCCTGGCAGATCAGGCCGCCGATCATCCCGGTCAGAACATCCCCTGTCCCGCCAGAAGCCATTCCGGGATTTCCTGTTGGGTTGATGAAGATCTCTCCCTGCGGAGTGGCAATGAGGGTCCGATATCCTTTTAGAACCAGGTAGACCTGGTGGGACTGCGAGAACTTCCTGCTGATGCCGAGTCGATCGCCCATCACCTGGTTAGACGTCAACCCTGTCAACCGACCCATCTCTCCCGGATGAGGGGTGAGAATGATCGGGCCTGCTACCGGAGGAAGGGCTTTGATCTGTGTTGCGAGGGCAGTGAGCCCATCCGCATCGAGGATCATGGGTCGATTCAATGTTCTGATCAATTTCAAGATGAGGGTCTGCGTTTCTTTGAAGGTTCCGATTCCTGGTCCGATGACGACGGCCTTCTTATTCTCGCAGAGCCGATGGATCGTATTAAAGGCCCTGAGACTCAAGGTCTGTTTGGATGTTTCCGGAAGGGGTTCTGTCATGACCTCTGTTAATTTGATCTCCATGATCGCATTGAGGCTTTTTGGAATCCCGAGGGTGACCAGGCCTGCTCCCATCCGGAGAGCTGCTTCACAGGCCATGTCTGCTGCCCCAGTCTTTCCCACCGATCCGGCAAGGACCAGGAGGTGGCCATAATCTCCCTTGTGAGAGTTTGGACGACGGGGCACAGAGAGCTTTTTTCTGATTTCTTCTTCCTCAAGAAGATGGGTCTGAATCTTCTCTCCCTCAATGAGTCTCTTGGGGAGGCTGATATCAATCTTCTTCAGTTCCCCGACGTAATCGGTTCCGGGAGGGATCAGAAGCCCAACCTTAGGGAGTCCGAAGGTGAGGGTCAGAGTGGCACGGATGGCTGTCCCAAGGGGTTTTCCGGTATTGGCATCCAGCCCTGAGGGGATGTCGATCGCCACCACGGGTTTCTGGAGCTTATTGAGGTGGTCGATCACCTCGCGATAATACCCCCTGACCTCGGCATCCAGTCCTGTGCCAAAGATGCCATCGATCAAGAGATCGACCTTCTCCAGGTCCTTTTTGACTTTCTGATACTCTGTATAGGACGGGATAGAAATCACTTCCCCTTTCATCCTTAGAAAAATCTGGTGATTGGTTTCTGCATCCCCTCGAAGGGCCCTGGGATCAGCAAGAAGAAAGACCTTGACCCCAATCCCGCGATCAAGGAGATATCGAGCAATGACAAATCCATCCCCACCGTTGTTTCCCTTTCCAGCCACAATTGCCACACCGTTTCGATGAAGATTGGAAAAGGTTTGGAGGATCACCTCGGCAGCGCCTCTTCCCGCATTCTCCATCAGGACAATCCCCGGGATGCCGTAGGCTTCAATCGCCTTTTGATCGAGCTGTTGCATCTGCTCAGCAGTCACGACTTTCATCTTATTCCCCCTCTAAGATGACATGGGCCACGGCGTAAGGGCGGTCGTGGGAAAGGGTGAGGAGAGCCTGACGAACCCGCAGCAGTTGAATTAATTCTTTTGCCTTTCGGTGAACGGAAAGGAACGGTTTGCCCATCGAGTCGTTTTCCACTTCCATATCGGTCCAGCGAATCCCTTCGCGATATCCCAATCCGATGGCTTTTAGGAAGGCTTCTTTGGCTGCAAATCGGAGGGCAAAACATTCAGAGGGACGGGCCTGTTTCTGGCAGCGGACAATCTCTCTCTCGGTAAAGACACGACGCAGGAAAAGATCTCCCCAACGGGTGATGAGGTGATCGATCCGTTCGATATTCACAATATCGATGCCCGTTCCGATGATCATAATGAAAAGGGTTCAAGGGTTCAAGGATTCAAGGGATCAAGTTTCTTGTCAGGTTTTAACCTGGCCTCTCGACCCCTTGGACCCTTGACTCTCTTTATTGGATGAGGGCGATCATTTCACGGACGGCCTGGTCGAGACCGACGAAGACCGATCGGGCAACGATGCTGTGTCCGATGTTCAATTCTTCAATCTCCCGGATTTCTACGATCCGTGGGACATTAGTGTAATGAAGACCATGGCCGGCAGCAATCCTCAGATTGCGATGGGAGGCCTCGTCCACAGCATCCAGGATCTTTTTCAATTCCTCTTCGAGTCCTGGAGAAGTCTTGGCATCACAGTAATGGCCCGTGTGAATTTCAATGGCGTTCGCTCCCACTTCCTCCGAGGCCCTGATTTGATTCCTCTGGGGATCGACGAAAAGACTGACGAAGATTCCTCCTCGCTGGAGCCGCCGAATCGCTCGTTTGAGGGGTTTGAAGAATCTGGCCACATCGAGTCCTCCCTCTGTGGTCAACTCCTCCCTTTTTTCAGGAACCAGGGTGACGACCTCTGGCCTCACGGAGAGTGCAATTCGGACCATTTCTTCGGTGGCCGCCATCTCAAGATTGAGCTGGGTTTGGATGACTTCCCGGAGGAGGTGAATATCCCGGTCTTGCATGTGCCGCCGGTCTTCCCTGAGGTGAGCAACAATTCCATTTGCACCTGCCAATTCAACGATCCCGGCCGCCGTGATCGGATCAGGATATTTAACGCCTCTCGCCTGCCGGAGAGTTGCAACATGATCGATGTTGACACCTAATCTTGCCATACATGCCTCCTATCCACGTTCCTCTCTCCCGATCCGTTTCTTGATCAATTCGATGAGATCTTGGGCAAACTGATGAAGCTGTTTTTCATCTTCTCCTTCCACCATAATTCTCAGAAGAGGTTCTGTTCCGGAGTAGCGGATGAGGACCCTTCCGGAATGACCCAGGCTCCTTTCAATCTCTTTGATCCTCTTTACGATCTCCGGAAAATCGGAAACCGGCTTCTTTTCACTCACCTCCACGTTGTACAAAACCTGCGGAAGAGACTCCATCACCTGAGCCAGTGCGTCGAGGTCTTGTTCCTTCTGCTTCATGATGGCCAAAACCTGAAGGGCGGTGAGGATTCCGTCACAGGTCGTGTTGTAATCGAGAAAGATGGTGTGTCCCGATTGTTCCCCTCCCAGGTTATATTGCCCTCGAATCATCTCCTCAACGACATAGCGATCGCCTACCTGCGTTCGGATGACCTTTCCACCGGACTTTTCAAGGGCCTTATCGAGGCCGATGTTGCTCATAACCGTTGTGACCACGGTTCCCTTTTGAAGGCAATCCTCCGCCAGAAAATGGAGGCCGCAGATCGCAAGGATTTTATCACCATCCACGTAGTGACCCCGGCGATCGACAAAAATGATTCGGTCCGCATCCCCATCCAAGGCAATTCCAATGTCGGCTCCCTTTTCGAGGACGAGTCGGCTCAGGTTTTCAGGATAAAGGGAACCGCATTCAAGGTTAATATTTTCTCCGTTGGGGTCGACACCGACCGCAATGACATCCGCCCCCAATTCTTCGAAGACCGTGGGGGCAACCCGGTAGGCTGCTCCATTGGCACAATCAACGACCATCCGGAGCCCTTCCAGGGTGAGGTGATTTGGAAAGGTGTTTTTGAGAAAGACCACATACCTTCCTAACGCATCATCGATCCGGTGGGCCTTGCCAATGGCGCTGGCTGTGGGCCGAAGGGAGTGGAGATGGTTCGAAAGGATCAAGGCTTCGATCCGTTGCTCCATCTCGTCAGGAAGTTTAAAGCCATTCTGTGAAAAGATTTTGATTCCGTTGTCATAATAGGGATTGTGTGAGGCCGAGATGACGACCCCTGCATGGGCCCGCATACTCGTGGTGATGAAAGCGATCCCCGGAGTGGGGAGGGGACCCACGAGCATGACATCCGCTCCCATGGAGCAGATGCCGGAGGCCAGCGCAGTCTCCAGCATGTAGCCTGAAAGCCGGGTGTCCTTTCCGATAACGATCCGGTGTTTGCCTTTGGTTTCTCTAAAGATGTGGGCAATGGCCCTGCCGAGCTGCATGGCCAGCTCTCCGGTCATGGGGTCGACATTTGCAACCCCCCGGATTCCATCGGTTCCAAATAGTTTCCGTGTCATCTTGGCCTCATCCTATTCGACTCTAAACTCCAAACTTTAACTCTTGAGCAGTCCCCCCTCACCCTTGCCCTCCCCCTCCGAGGGGGAAGGCAAGGGTGAGGGAGGACCATTCGTGTTCTTTTTTGTGCAACATTAAGGTTAACTCTCTGCGAGCCGGATGGCATCGGCAACAGCGATAGCCTTTTTGGCCTGCAAAACGTCGTGACAGCGAATGATGTGGGCTCCATTCAAGACACCAATCGCAATACTTGCCAGTGTTCCTTCCAAACGTTCGGAGACCTCTTGTGTCTTGAGGATCTTCCCTATAAAACTTTTTCTCGATGTTCCCACAAGAAGAGGTTTCCCGAGGATTCGAAATTCAGAGAGATGTTTCAGAAGAAGAAGATTATGTTCCAGTGTTTTTCCAAAGCCAATTCCTGGGTCGATGATGATCTGATCAGGATCCACTCCGGCTGACTCGGCATGATGGACGGATTCTCTGAGAGATTGGATGATTTCAGAAAAGAGAGCGTCATAATGAATATCCGTTTGCATCGTCTCTGGCGTTCCTCGGATATGCATCAGGATCATAGGAACTTTTTCTTTGGCACCCACGTCGGCAAGGTTTAGATCAAAATGGAGCCCGCTGATGTCATTGATCATCGCTGCTCCTGCCCGGATAGCTTCCCTGGCAACAAAAGATTTATAGGTATCGATTGAAATCGGAACATCCGTCCTTTGAACAAGGGATTCGATGACAGGGATCACCCGGCGGAGTTCTTCTTTCGGGTCAAGAGGTCTTGAGCCAGGCCGGGTCGACTCTCCGCCAATGTCGATGAGGTCGGCCCCTTCTTCAACCATCTTCAATCCCTGGGCCACGGCCTTTTCTTTCTCGAAGAAAAGACCTCCGTCCGAGAAAGAGTCCGGAGTGACATTCAGGACACCCATGAGAAGGGTCTTCTTCCCTAAGACAAAGGTTCGCTTTCTGCACCGAAGCGTGTAATGCGTTTTGGATAGGTTTTTGAGGGCGGATTTCAAGGCGAAAATGAGGTCCTGAAAGACAGGGTATTGTTCCAGTTTGGAGGTCAGCCTTTCGAACTGCTTATGGGTACCGATGAGAATGGCATCGGTCAATTCTGTGCTGCAGTCGAGCCCTCTTCCGTCAACCGCTGCGTCTCCTCCCAGGGAAAGCATCTCCTGTTTGAGAAGATTGGAGGCCCGGGGAGTGATTCCTTCCACCTTCAGGTTAAGATGGATCGTTTTCCCTTCCATTAGCTTCATGCCCGTAGGGGCGACTCCTACCTTTCCCATTTCACGGAGAGCTTCTCGGGTGCTGGTAATATGAAGGCAGCGAATCAGACTCATTTTGCGACCACTCAGAAGCTGTGTAAAAACAGGATCTTCTGCATCGGCATTATTCCGGCCCACGAGGATGGGCGGATTGGAGAAACATTAGGGCGGAACATTCGGAGTTGAACCACATAGACTAAGCATACTTAATCACGCTGATTTGCCAAAAAAGACGGTGACCTGTGACATCGGATGACCCGCATCCTAATATTGCGACAAGCCGCCCATCCTTGCGGGCCGAGGCCGCGGATTCCCGATTGTTTCGAACCCTCTCAGTCTCAGACTGAACCATGGCAGTCTCCTGGATGAATCAGGCTGCCTCACCCTTTATAATTTGGTCGATCTGGTTCCCGTCAAGGGATTCTTTTTCAAGAAGGGTGTTGGCCAGCCGGTGCAGGGTGGCTACATTCTGCTCGATGATCCCTTTCGCCCTTTCATAACCCCGGGTGACGATCCCTCGGATCTCGTCATCGATCATACGGGCGGTGTCTTCACTGTAATCCCGGTGTTGAGCAAACTCCCTTCCGAGGAATATCTGTTCTTCCTTTTTACCGAAAGACAGGGGACCGAGTTTTTCACTCATCCCCCACTCGCACACCATTTTTCTTGCAATCTCCGTGGATCTCTCAATGTCATTTCCTGCCCCGGTCGTTTGGCTATTTAACACCAACTCTTCGGCCACCCTTCCTCCCATCATCACCGCGATGTTATTGAGAAGGTAGTCCTTGGGATAAGTGTGTTTTTCATCGATTGGGAGCTGTTGTGTAAGGCCTAAGGCCCTGCCTCTCGGGATGATCGTCACCTTGTGAATCGGATCTGTGCCTGGGATCATTTTGGCAACCAGGGTGTGACCGGATTCGTGATAAGCCGTAATTTTTCGCTCTTCGAGAGGGATGATCATCGACTTCCGTTCCACACCCATCAAGACCTTGTCCTTTGCCTGCTCCAAATCGACCATCTCGATCTTCTCTTTATCCAGCCGGGCTGCCAAGAGGGCGGCTTCGTTTACTAAATTCTCGAGGTCGGCACCTGTGAACCCGGGAGTTCCTCTTGCCAGAACGGCAAGATTGACGTCGTCAGCCAGGGGACTTCGGGCCGAATGAACTCTCAGGATTTCTTCGCGGCCTTTGACGTCAGGGACAGACACAACCACCTGCCGATCAAAGCGACCTGGCCGGAGCAAGGCAGGATCTAAGACATCGGGTCGATTCGTAGCAGCAATCAGAATCACTCCTTCATTTGACTCGAAGCCGTCCATTTCAACGAGCAACTGGTTGAGTGTCTGTTCCCGCTCGTCATGACCTCCGCCCAGCCCTGCACCCCGGTGCCTTCCAACGGCATCGATTTCATCAATGAAAATGATGCAGGGGGCATTCCGTTTTCCTTGAAGGAAGAGGTCACGGACCCGTGAGGCCCCAACCCCAACGAACATTTCGACAAAGTCAGACCCGCTGATGCTGAAGAAAGGGACATCTGCCTCGCCAGCAATGGCTCGGGCCAGGAGGGTCTTGCCGGTTCCGGGGGCTCCGATGAGAAGAACCCCCTTCGGAATTCTTCCGCCTAATTTGGTGAACTTCTTTGGATCCCTCAGGAATGAGATGATTTCTTCCAACTCTCCCTTGGCTTCTTCAATTCCTGCAACATTCTCGAAAGTGACGCGCTGGTGGTCTTTGGTCAGGATCTTTGCCCGGCTCTTTCCAAAGGAGAGGGCCTTTCCACCTCCAACCTGGACCTGCCGCATGAAGAAGATCCAGACGCCGATCAGAAGGATCATGGGAAACCAGGAGATGAGGATGTTCTGCCAGAAGGGGGTGTCTTCCTCTTTCTTTGCATGGATCATCACATGTTTTTCCCTGAGGAGCTTGATCATCTCAGGGTCTTCGGGCGCATAGGTCCTATATCGTCTGTTTTCCGAATCTTTCCAGGTGATGTTTCTGCCCTTGGCTTCGACCTCAAGAACCTTGCTATTTTCAACGGCAGAAATAAAATCGGAGTAATTCTTTTCTGCGATAGTCTGGCGGGGCTTGTTGAAAAGATTGAAGAGAAGGACCATGACGATGATGATGATGACCCAGAAGAAAAGATTTTTGTAAAGGGCATTCAAATAAATAGCCTCCTGAAATGAATTTCTGAATTTCAACACTAACATGATTCCTTCGTCATTTCAAGCGATGATTTCTTGACTTACTCAATTCAACTCGTTAAAATCTTTAATGAAATATCATCTTCAGCCAGCCCATTCCGTAATCCTCGGTTACAGTCTGTAATCTACCGCAGGAACAGGGTGGTCTCTCCGGAGAAAATTTGAAGCGGCACCTTTGAGCGGTGAGCCATAGGGTGGATGCCCTTAAAATGGCCCATTCAGCAACATCCTTCGGTTGTCCTATCTGTTAATGATCCGCGTTCAAAGGTTTCGGAGGGGAGACTACCCTGTTTCTGCCCCAAGACTGGGGGAGTTACCCATCCCTTTCTTTTCCCTTGAAAAAATCAGAAAAAAACTATAAGTTTTAAGGTATGTTACCCGATGTTTTGAAACAGTGTCCCCTTTTCGCGGGTTTGGAAATCGAAGAGCTTAAGAAGGTCAGGGCCATTGCCATTCCTAAGCAAATAAGGAAAAAGGAGATCATTTTTTCAGATGGCGCGGAGGCAAAAGGATTTTATGTCGTCCTTTCAGGAAAGGTAAAGATTTTCAAGGTTTCAGCCGAAGGAAAGGAGCAGATCCTTCATATTGTCTCCGCCCCCGACGCCTTTGCCGAAGCGGCATTGTTTCTTGAAGGGACCTATCCGGCTTATGCTGAAACGTTAAGTGATTGCCACCTCCTTTTCTTTCCGAAAAGGAGCTTTATCGAATTGATCAGGAAGAACCCACAGCTCAGCATCAACATGATCGTCACCCTGTCCCAATATCTTAAACGATTTGCCATGCTCGTGGAAGAGATCTCCCTTAAGGAAGTCTCCTCCCGAATCGCTAAATATCTGCTGGATCTTTCATTGAAATCATCAAAGGAAGGGAAGAGCACGGCCGAGGTTGAGCTCGATCTGAGTAAAACCCAACTCGCCTTGAAGCTCGGAACAATCAGCGAGACCCTCTCCAGGACCCTGGGGAAGATGAAAGCCAAGGGGATCATTGATGTCAAAAAAAGCAGAATTCATATTCTCAATCGAGTTGCCTTGGAAGAATTGGCCTCAGGATTGAAGATCTGACAGAGGATCAACTAAACTAACCGGAATAGTGGAGAAATGGAATAATGGAATGATGGAACTGAGGAATTAGGGATAGAGGTGACCTTCATGGCTTAGTTTTACCCAATGTTCCAATATTCCAGCATTCCAGTATTCCTGGTCTCTGTTGTTATAATATTCCTGGTTTCTGGTTTCCGTTAGAGGTGCCCAACCATGAAGATATTCAAAACGTTCTTTACAATTTCCATATTGATATCGTTTCTTTTTGTTCAGGCCGCACAGGCAGTCGATCAAGGATTTCAGACCCGGCCCATTCCCTTAGGGACTTCCGGCGGCAGCATTCGTGATAGTAGCTGGTCATTCTGCTGTGGCGGGACACTGGGGGCTCTGGTTCAGGATAGTCAGGGGGTCCAATATATCTTAAGCAACAACCATGTTTTGGCAAGAGTCAACAGGGGGCTCATCGGGGAGGTGATCATTCAACCTGGACTTATTGACCAGGAGGCCGCCTGTTTGAAAGATAAGAATGATGCGGTGGCTAAACTCTCCGACTTTGTACCCGTATCCTTCAGAAGGAATACGATGAATCAGGTTGATGGTGCGATTGCCGAGGTCCAGAGCGGTAAGGTCGATTCATCCGGTTCCATCTTGAATATTGGGGAAGTGAGCACGGTTACTGCAGTTCCCGTGCTGGGCATGGCCGTCAAAAAGAACGGTCGTACAACAAACCTGACATTTGGAAGCATAACGGCTGTAGATGTTACCATAGATATTCAATATTCGCGGCTGTGTGGAGTGACCACACTTCCAAGGATTGCAAGATTTTCAGGTCAGATCATGATCGGACCGATTGGATTTAGTACAGCGGGAGATTCAGGCTCGTTGATCCTTGAGGATTGTTCGCCCCATCCGAGGGCAGTGGGGCTTCTATTCGGTGGGAGTAATTCCCATACCCTCGCTAACCCCATCCATGACGTGTTGTCTCAAATGGGCGTCAGCATTGTAGGGAGAAGCGGATTTTGTACGTCTTCTGCAAGCGGTCCGGCAGTGGCGACACAGGCATTTCCTCAGGTCGAAAGAGCGGAACTGGAAAACGCAAGAGGAGTTAAGGAGCGTCACAAGAAGGCCACTCTTGGAATTCCGGGTGTGGTCGGAATGGGGATCGGATTTTCTAAAACAATACCCGGCAAGGCTGTTATCGAAGTCTATGTGAAGGAACCACCCCCTGCTATTAAGAGTTGGATCCCTGAAACGTTAGAGAATACCCCAGTCAGGATCGTAGAGACCGGCGAGTTTGTCGCCTATTGATCGCCTCTTTGTATATAGCACCTACAAATGTTTGCCTTTGATAAGAGCAAGGGATAAATGATTATGGAAATCATCATTCACTTTAGTCGATGAAAACTTGGAGAACTACAAAGACTATTGAGCGGCTCGTTGCACGTGCAATCCGGCTTTATGAGCAAGACCCAGGAGAGGCATTTGTACCCTCCCCGCCCGGAAAGTACGTGTACCGTTGGATCAGGTAGCTGTAGAACGGCACAACACCCCGTACAGAGGAGGCTAATGGGCTGCCGTAAGACGTTATGGCAAAATGATGCGTCTCATTTTCTGGTCAAGGTCACCCTTACCATCCCGTCGTCGATGACGATCTTCTTACCATCCTCACTAACTTCCCCCTTGCTGGGCCGTGATTCTCCACTGCTGTGAATCAGCCAAACCGCCTTGAATCCATTCGTTTCTAACTCGCCCCGCAGGCTGGGACTTCCGGCCCGTCCAGGAGATGGTGGCGGGTTGTCCTTCACTCGGATGGCGTCAAAGGTATTTCCGGTCTGCGTTATTCTGAACACGTTGGGATAGGTTCCAAAACGTGCATGTGTTCCATAGTTCTCCACAATGACATCCCATTCTCCATTTAAATCATAAACCTCTTCGCCGCTTGGCAGCTTGATCGTTTTCAATGTCCCAGGTTTCATAGTCTGTGCCTTTTTAGGTAAGGTATAAGTCAGTGTCCCTTGGACGGCCGCAATGAATGCCTTTGTGAGTCTTACGGTTCCGTTTTCCATGCCCACTGCTTTCTCGATATTTGGGCAAACGCCAGAGGTAATGATTAGCCCATCCTGAACCAACCCTGAACCGCTATAAATGGCGCCTTCAAAGGCAGAAATCGTAAATCTAATTGTTCCGGTGGGTGTGAGGGGATCTCGCATATAGGAATATTTTTTCCCTTTTAAGACCCCTGCTTCCGCCAATACAACAGGCGCGTTCCCGTTACCAGCAACCGGTTTCCCATCGGATAGTGCCTTTCTCACGATTTCAATAACCTCAGGCGGAACAGCCGGGGAGGGACTCCCCCCCCCGCCCACCGCCAAGCAGGCGATTATGACACCTGCATAATTGTCAATATTTATATTCCTCAGTACCATTATGTCTGTAACTTTTTCAGTTGATCCTACGATGGGTATTCCAGTTGTAGTGGCGATATCAACGTCCATGCTCGCCTTCTTTAAAAGCAGTTTCATGACGCCGATTTCCATTTTGATCATGAGGTCCAGATCTGCCGAGTACCCTTCACGAGGAATCATGTGGACTTTGGTACGCCCCTGTGCAAAAGTCTGCGATGAAAGAGATACGATCAATGCTAAGATTACCAAGATCGCAAATAGACTAAGTTTTTTCATTTTGTCCCTCCTTGTAATGAAAGAGGCCATTCGCACTGCTGATCCAAACCAAACCATTATCCTGGTTACCGATGGCAACCCCTCCTATCCCGCTGGGATCCACTTTCTCAATACCGACAGATCAGAGAACCCTCCCCTACAGCACCGCAAGGTCATTGGGCTTCAGAATCTCGACAGTGAGTCCCTAGAGTTCCGACCCTACAAGCAGCTCATCGAACGGCTCAATCGCACCTTTAAACACCATGTAAAACCGTCCCACGGCTTTAACAGCACCAATGGTGCGCTCGCCCTGATCACCCTCTTTGTGACCCATTACAACTTCTTAAGAAACCACATGTCCCTCAATTACAAACCGCCCATCACCCTTCCTGAATTGGAAGGCATTGCTACTGTCCAGGGCAAATGGGCAAAGATCCTCTCCCTCGCCGCATAAGGTACTTCTCTTCAGTTGTCAAAGAACACTCCTTACCAATCTGCTTCTTTGTCCTATTGCCGTTACCAAACCACCTTAATGCTCTTCCTTACCGCCTTTCTTACTCAATATCCTCTTGTCTTTCTCCCGGGTACCCATCATGTCCCGGCTCTCATATATCACCCCTGCTTTTCATAGAACTTTTGACATAATCTATTCTTTGACAAACCGAAGACCAAAAGATATTCTGATCCTATCAAGGTGGTAGATTTTGTCAATATGGAAAATCAGATTGTGAAAATTATCTCTTTATGGGTTATTATCTTTTGTAATCTTGCATCCTTGCACAAAAATGTGCATCCGACATTTCAGGAAGTTATCCTCTTTTTTCAAAATTTAGCCTGAGGATAGAAAGAACGCTTGAGAACGAACCATTCCTGATCGCTTCTGATACTCTCAAAAAGTTGGGCACGGGATTTATAGTCTTAATATAGCGTTTTGTTTCAGTAAGAGGCATTTATTCATAATCTTTCAGGTGTACAGCGATTTTCTCCCTTCTCGCAGCCCGCCCGCACTCCTGCAAACGAATGTTGGATTCTTCATAAGTCGCCTTATATCTCTGGAACAATGGCTCTATGAAACCAGAATCCTCCAAAAAACACAGATGTCGCTGATTTAACACCTTCGGCATTTTAGCTCTTGCCATACCTGGCACTCCCTTCAATGCTTGTTCTGCTCTCATTATTTATATTGAGAGCCTTTCAGATACTTTACACTTAAGCATCAGGATTGATTATTCTAAGCTTTACACAACTTCCACGGGAGTATAACCTCCCTATCCTTGGATAAAAGTCCAGTCCTCGCGCATCATTAGCTAAAAATTCCCACAAGAGTCAGTGTAACCACTATCTGGGCCAGGCTTTTTTGGAACTTTTTGCCTTCAAGGCGAGGGAGGATTCAGTTCTCACCAACGCTCTAAAATCTTTCCGCTAAGAATGGAAGAGTGGCAATTTTCCACCATTTCCTCATATTCAAATAACAATTCTTCAATAATTCATGATAGATGGCTAAATGAATAAATAGGCACAATATTTGCTTATACTTCAGATTGGATACAAAGATATCTACAGGCCCAGGGTACGGAACTGTTATTTTGCATTTTTTTTAGCCTTTCTTATCAAAAGACAGGAATTCGCCTAATCCTATAATTTACCAGGAACGGCTTGGACTTTTATTATCCTTGATTGTTATCTTGTTAAATTTTCGGAGATAGCCATATGCAGTATAGGGGTACAAAGAGAGTTCTTTTGTCTTTAAGATGGGCTGTCATTATCGTCACGTCTTATCTCATTCTTTTTGGAAAAGGGTGGAGTGGTGACTTTGATTGTGCGCACGTCCTGATCTTAGTCTATATCCTATCCAATCTTTTCCTCAACTTTGCTCCAATATCATGGTTCTCCAATCTGAAATTGTTCTATTCCATCGTGCTTTTTGACACTGCGATCGTCTCGTTTGGAATGTATCTCTCAGAGAAAGCAGCGACAGATTTTTATGTGGTCTTTTTTCTCATCTTCATTTTTGCCTCAATGAGTCGTGACTTTTTGCTCTCGGTCATTGTATCTGGGGTCACGGCTTTATTTTATGGCATTTTGCTCTATGAATGGGAGTTATTAGGTTTCGGGGAAGGTTTCACCTATACCCTTCGCCTCCCTTTTCTTCTCATGATCGCTATCTTCTACGGGTACATTGTAAAGACCTATGAGCGCACCAATCAACTAGCCGCAGATGCTGAACGAGCCAATCGTGCCAAGAGCGATTTTCTGGCAAACATGAGCCATGAAATCCGGACTCCCATGAATGGCATCATCGGTATGACGAGCCTTCTCCTTGATACCCAGTTGACGGCGGAGCAACGAGAGTGTACCCAAACGATAAAGACCACTGCAAATTCCCTCTTGACGATCATTAATGATATTCTTGATTTGTCCAAGGTTGAATCAGGAAAACTGGAGCTGGAGACTATTGATTTCGATCTCCGGGTGACATTGGAAGATATGAATGTGCTCTTCTCACTTAAAGCCTCGGAGAAGGGCTTGGAATTCTCCACCGTAATCAATCCAGATGTTCCAGCACTCCTACGGGGCGACCCAGGCCGTCTTCGACAAATTCTTCTCAATCTGATTGGTAATGCTATCAAGTTCACAAATGAAGGCAAGGTGATTCTTGACATCGCAGTAGATCAAGAAAAGGACGAAATGGCGGTGATTCGTTTTGCCGTAAAAGACACGGGTATCGGGATTCCTGCTGATAAAATCTGCACCCTTTTTCAACCCTTCATCCAGGCGGATTCCTCGACTACCCGCAAACATGGAGGGACAGGGCTGGGACTTTCTATTTCAAAACAATTGGTCGGGGTGATGGGTGGTCAAATCGGCGTGGAGAGCAAGGAGGGAAAAGGCTCCACATTTTGGTTCACTCTCCCGCTTACGAAGCAAAAGATAGAAATGGGCCAAGAAGCCGAGAGCCACATGGGCCTTGCTGGCAGACGAGTACTGGTGGTAGACGGCAACTCGGCCAACCGCCGTATTGTTTGCAATATGCTCCAGTCATACAATTGTCTATATGAGGAAACGTTTGACGGCCCTTCTGCTTTGGAGAAATTGCGTTTAGCTTCTGCTACAGGCCATCCATTCCACATTGCCATCCTGGACGTGCTTCTGCCAGGGACAGATGGAGAAACTTTTGCTAAAACAATAAAGGATGACCCGATGCTCAAGGACACCCAATTAGTGATGATAACATCCATTGGTAAAAGGGGTGATGTCAAAAGATTACAAAGGGTTGGGTTTGCTGCGTACCTGACAAAACCAATCCAGCAATCCCAGCTTCATGAATGCCTTTTGATGGTCACCAACCTTGACCCCGGATATTCTTGCAACCAGATCATTACACGACATGTTGTGGAGGAGAAACGAAAGCGGAAGATTCGTATTTTATTAGCAGAAGACAATCTCATTAATCAAAAGGTAGCCTTGAAGACGCTGGAAAAGTTTG
>DATIGG010000051.1:0-3403 GCA_035454825.1 Thermodesulfobacteriota bacterium
AACGCAGCCGCGGTAGGAGAAAAGATGATTTGGGCTCCTTTGAGGGACAAGATCCTCGAACCCTCGGGGAAAAAATTATCCCAGCAGATTTGAACGCCGATCACCCCAAATCGCGTCTCAAAAACGGGGAACCCATGGTTACCCGGGGCAAAATAGTACCGCTCTTCCCAGAGCGGGATTTGAGGCACGTGAACCTTGCGATAGCTTCCCAGGATGACCCCGCCGGCATCGATGACAACCGCCGTGTTATAAAAAGAAGAGTGCTCCCCTGCCTCAAAGATCGGGCAAATCAGGGCCACTTCGTGCTCGATGGCCAATTGCCGCATTCTCTGAATGGAGGGGCCCTCAATCGTTTCCGCAAAGGCAAAATGGTCTTTGTTCATCTCCTTTGGAAACCAGTAGGTATTGAACAACTCCTGGAAACAGATGATGCGAGCACCCTTTTCAATGGCAATGGTGGCAAAAGATGCCGCTTTTTCGATATTTCTGTCTTTTTCTTCACTGCAAGCAATTTGAATGCCCGCTAATCTCACTCTTGCCCCTTTCTATCCATTTGAAGATGTTCGATAGCCATGCCCCGGTTCTGTCACAGAAACGAGTGGTCTTCCTGATCAAAGGGCCCATTCTTGCAAAAATCCTGAAAATGCTAACAGAGTTATGAAGAGGTGTCAAGGTTGTGAGATATCAAGTTGTGAGATATCAATCTATCTCCAGGCTATTGCAATTTCTCATAATCAAATTATAATGTTATTGATTTCTACCGTAAATCCCCGGGAGATACTCGAGACAGCGATGAGAATCTTAGTCGTTGAAGACGAGAAAAAGGTTGCTGAATTCATAAAAAAGGGGCTTGAAGAAGAACATTATGCCGTCGACACGGCTTATGATGGCGAGACGGGTCTCTACTTGTCTGAGGTGAATGAGTATGACCTAATTGTGCTCGACCTGATGATCCCGAAAATCGATGGATGGGAGGTCCTCAGGAGAATCCGGAAAAATAAGAATAAGGTTCCCATCCTCATTCTCACGGCAAAGGATACGGTTGAAGATATCGTCAGGGGGCTGGATTCAGGATGTGATGATTATTTGACCAAACCTTTTGCCTTCGTTGAGTTTCTGGCAAGGGTCAGGGCTCTTTTACGCCGGGAAAAGGCGGAAAAAGAACCCATCTTGAAGGTGTTAGACCTCACGCTCTCCCTGGTCACCCACCGGGTCACCCGGGGAGAAAAAGAGATCGAACTCACCAGCAAGGAATATGCTCTTCTTGAATACATGATGCGCAACCCCAACAAGGTGCTCACCCGGTCGATGATTTCCGAACATGTCTGGGATTATCATTTTGACTCGATGACCAATGTGATTGATGTCTATGTGAATTACCTTCGAAAAAAGGTTGACAAGGATTTCGAGAACAGACTGATTCACACGATTCGAGGGGTCGGATACATGATGAAGGGGGAGTGAATGCATTTTCGAAGCCTCCGGTTCAAGCTGACCCTCTGGTACGTCTTTATCCTCGGCATTCTGTTGATTGCCTTCAGCGGCTTTCTCTACATCACTCTCTCGAGAAGTCTTTATCGTGATGTTGATAATAAGTTGCGGTCCCTCGCTGAACTCATCGCCTCCGAATCTGCCTCTCCCCTGTCAAAATTCGGTTTTGGAAATATCGACCAAACGCTTGAAGCCTCCATGAACTTAAAGCCGATCGGAAAGTTTATCCAGGTCCTTGACGAGTCGGGGAGGATTGGCCGGAAGTCGGACAATCTCAGAAATATACAGCTTCCGATCAGTCTGAATGCCCTTAAGAATGCCTCCATGGGCCTTGTCACCTTTGAGACCAGTCAATCGTTCGGAAACACTCCTTTACGAATCGTCACCCTTCCTGTGGCAGAAAAGAATCAGATGAGGATCGTTCAAGTGGCTTCCTCCCTCGAAGACGTGGAGGACGCCCTGAATACCTTGCTCCTCATTTTGATCATCACCGTGCCCTCTGCTCTGATTATGGCCAGCCTGGGAGGTCAGTTTCTGGCTCACAAGGCCCTCAAACCGGTCGATCAGATCACTCAGACTGCGCGGATGATTACCTCGCAGAATCTAAATCAGCGCATTGCTCCACCTAAAGTGAAAGATGAGATTTCAAGATTGGTCGAAACCTTCAACGAGATGATCACTCGCCTGGATCAATCGTTTCGACAGATTAAACAGTTCAGTTCCGATGCCTCCCACGAATTAAAGACTCCCCTTACCATTTTGCGTGGAGAGATGGAAGTCACGCTTCGAAAAGAGAGAGCTTCCTCCGAGTATCAAAAGGTCTTGAAGAGTAATTTAGAAGAGATTGATCGGATGACCCAGATTGTCAATGATCTGCTGCTCCTGTCGAGGGCGGATAGCGGAGAAATCCAGTTGAACCGGAAAGAGATGAATCTATCCGAGATTCTAAAGGAAGTGATTCCCCAAGCCCATATCTTGGCCCAATCGATGAATCTCAAGATTCATACCTTCTTCCCTGAAGAAAAGATCATTATTTTGGGTGATCATCTCCGGATTCGGGAACTCTTTCTGAACCTGATCGAAAATGCGATCAAGTACACCGAGGAAGGAGGGGTGATCAAGATCCATCTCTCTAAAGACAACGTCTCGCCGCCTGATAAGGCTGTTGAGAATAAGGTTGAGGGAGAAAAGAACGGATTCGCCGAAATCACGGTTACGGATACCGGGATTGGAATTGCCAGAGAGGACCAGCAGCGAATCTTCGACCGATTCTTCAGGGTCGATAAGGCTCGTTCGAGGCAACAGGGCGGGAGCGGGCTCGGCCTAAGTATCTGTAAATGGATTGTGGAGGCTCATCAAGGAAGAATCTCTGTTGAGAGCGAACCCGGGAAAGGAAGTTCCTTTACCGTTCGATTACCCCTTCACCATCCATCCTCACCTTCTGACCGCATGGATACCACAACTCCGAATCCACTGGATAGTTTTTAACCAGTTGTACAGAATTCTAATCCATTTTTTGTTAGCCTCAGATAGTAGATTTAAAAAATATAAATTATTTCAGACTATTCCATAATAGCCAAAAATTGGCACTTATTTTGCTTAAAATCTACTAAACTTTGTGAGAGGTCCCAAAATTGCCAGAAAGACTCGCTGATTTACTCGTAAAAAGAAACTATATCACCCCTGAACAGCTCAAAAAAGCCTCTGAGGAACAGAAAATTAAAGGAGGTCGTCTCGAATCAACCCTTGTAAGGCTCGGGTTTATCAAGGAGGATGAGCTTTTATCCTTTCTCAGCGCCCAATTCCGGGTTCCTTCAGTCAAGCTTTCCAAGATTGAGATCAATGCGAATGTCATCAAATTGATCCCCTCCAGTACCGCCAAAAAGTACTTTATCATTCCAGTAAATCGGGT
>DATIGG010000052.1:0-5923 GCA_035454825.1 Thermodesulfobacteriota bacterium
CCTGTGCGCTCTGGGAGGACTTTATCTGAAAACCTTTATTCTCCCTGAACGGGAAGACCTTTCCGATTTGCAGCGTCAAATGGATAAGCTCATGAAAGAACTGAATGATAGCAAGGCGATCACCCGGGATCTTCAAGCCTACAAAGACCAGGTGAAGAAGTTGGATGAGGAACTGACCCATGCCCTCAAGCAGCTCCCCAACGAAAAGGAGATCCCGGAGATCCTGAAAAATATTTCCAGTCTGGGAAAGGAATCACAGCTCGAATTTGTCCTGTTTCGACCCAAACCTGAAGAGCCCCAGCAATTTTATGCGAAAGTCCCGATTGAGTTGATCCTCGTAGGAACCTACCACCACACAGGCACTTTTTTTGACAAAGTCAGCAAACTTCCGAGAATTATTAACGTCGTTGATTTTAATATGGCGAGGGCTAAAGAGGCTTCCCGGGCAACGGAAGAGGTGCTCGTGAGAGTTTCCTGCATGGTCAATACCTACCGATTCATTGAGAAGAAAGGTGAGGAAAAGAAAGGTGAAAAGAAGCCTGTTTCAACGGAAGGGGAAGAAGAACTCCTCCCAAAGGCCAAAAAGTAGACTGCTTTGGCTTTCGATCGCAAGCCTCTTTCTGCTGGTCAGTTGCGGAAACGGGAACGCCCCCGTTTCCTTACCGAAGAAAGGAATCGGTCCTTCTGCCGCGAAGAAGAAACCGGAGCCTATAAAGACCGAAGAGAAAAAGGAGGCGGAACAGGAGGAGGTCTATGCCTATAACCCTTCTGGCAAACCGGATCCGTTTAAGCCGTTCCTCCAACTCACGCCGGTTCGGGAGGTCTCCCGGTCCGTCCCCCTGACGCCGCTTCAGAGGTTTGAGATCAGCCAATTAAAACTCGTGGCCATCCTCTCGGCCCCCGACGGGAATATCGGGCTTGTGGAAGATGCCACAGGAAAAGGATATTTCATCAAGAAGGGCACGCTGATCGGAAAGAATGACGGAAAGGTAGCGAAAATCTTACCCGATCGCGTGATCGTCGAGGAGGTCTTTCTCGATGTGCTGGGCCAGAAAAAGGTAAACGAGATGTCGCTATCGCTTCATAAAGTGGAGGAAGGGGGAGAAAAATGAAATCGGTTCAAATCTCAAGATGGGTCTTCTTGCATATTGTTTTGATCTCCATCCTGGCATGCGCAACGGATCAAACCGTGTTGCAACCCCCTGCAACCAATCTTCCCCCGAAAAGCGTCTCCTCCTCGGTCCTCGAAAATCTCTCCTATTCAGAAGAGGGAGGGTACACCCGCATCAGGTTGGAAGGGTCCGAACCGATCGCCCCTCCTGCCTCCGAACTTCTCTCGAATCCTCTCCGGCTGGTGATCGATCTTCCCAATCTCGATTTAAAGAAGATGAAGGAGCCGCTTAAGATTCAAAATGGAACGATTGGAGAAATCTGGGCGACGCAGTATGACGAAAAGGGAAGGATTGAAATCCATTTGACCCAAATGGTCCATTATAACATTTCGAGAGAAGATCGGATTCTCAATATTGACATCGAACATCCGAAGAAAATGGCTGAAGCGCCGGAAGTAAAGGAAGTGAAAGAAGAGAAGGAAGTAAAAGAAGAGAAGTCTGAAAAGACACCCACTCAAGAGAAAGAGACTGAAGTTGCCCCTGTAGAAGTCAGAGTAGAAAACCAACCTGCCGTCCTATCGACGGGGGTACCTTCTTCACCGGAACCGATGAGTGAAAAGGCTAAAGCGAAGGAGGTTACCGACATCTCCTTGGAAAAGAAAGAGGATTCCATCAGTTTCACTATCGTTGCAGATGGAAAGCTCGGAAATTACGATTCGTTTAAACTGGATTCGCCTCAACGGTTGGTGCTCGACATCTGGGAGGTGAGCATCAAGTCTCCCCAAAAAATCATCAAACTCCCCAACCCTTATTTTAAGGCGATTCGGATCGGGCAATACCCGGACAAACTGCGGTTGGTGTTTGATAGCTCAAAATCGCAAATGCCGGCCTATCAGATTCATCGGTTAGAAGATCGCCTTGTCCTCGCAGTCGGGAATGTTTCTCAGTCTCCCGGACCTCAGATCGCAATTCAGGAAAAAATCAGCCAGGGAGAACCACCCAAGGCAAAAGAAAGCCCTGCAGAATCCCCCAAAATTTCGGAAAAGACGGTTCCGAGCAGGCCTGCTAAAACCGGCAGGGCAAGCACCTTAACAGCCATCGATTTCAAACAGATGGACGATAAGTCCAGAATCGTCGTCTCTGTCACCGAGGAACCCCAAGTGGAATCTTTTCTGATATCGAAGAATGTCCTTGCTATCGATCTGAAGAATGTGACCGTGCCCAAATATCTCCAACGAGGACTGGATACGAGTGAATTCAAAAGTGCCGTGCAGTCCATTCAGCTTCAGAATATCAAAAGAGGGAAGGGCAACGATGTGAGAGTTTTGGTCAGACTGCGAGAGGAGGTTCCCTACGAGACAACCAAGGAAGGAAAGACGCTCTTCATCGATCTCGATAACCCTAAAAGGACCGAAGCCAAGGCAGGAGTGGCACCGGTCACACTCAAAGGGGAAACTCCTCTTCCCCGGGAGGCAACGAAGGAAGAGGTGAAGAAGGAAGCGGCAAAGAAAGAAGAAGTGAAGCAGGAGGAAGAGAAGGCACCTGCGGAATCGGCAAAACGAATCAAGGAGCCCTCCGTGATGGTCGGAAAGACAGAACCTCAACCCGTTCTGGAAAAGAGCATTGAAGATAAAAGGGTCGCGGCGGAAGAGGGCGGTCCTCAGGAAAAGGTTTATACCGGTAGAAAGATATCCCTCGATTTTAAAGATGCAGACATTAAGAATATTCTTCGCCTGATTGCTGAGGTGAGTAATCTTAACCTTATTGCGGGTGAGGACGTGACCGGAAAGATCACCATGAGACTGGTCGATGTCCCCTGGGATCAAGCGCTCGACGTAATCTTGAGCGCAAGAAATCTTGGGATGTCCCGGGTCGGAAACGTGGTCCGGATTGCACCTCAGGAGACCCTGAAACGGGAACTGCAGACGGAGTTGGAGGCAAAGAGAGGGAAAGAAAAACTGGAAGATCTGTCAACGGAACTCATCCCGGTAAACTATGCCCTTGCCAAGGAACTCCTTGCGCAAGTCAAGAGCGTATTGAGTGAGCGGGGGGATGTCAAAGCGGACGATCGGACCAATATCCTCATTGTGAAGGATATCCCCAGAAATATCGCTGGAGTCAAGAATCTTGTAAAACATTTAGATACCAAGACCCCGCAGGTCATGATCGAGGCAAGGATCGTTGAGGCCAATCTCACTTTCCAGAGAGAGCTCGGAGTATCCTGGGGATTCCTGGCCGTGGCCGGAAAGGATACGGGAAATAAGGTAACGACGCAGGGAGGGCTCCCTGGGAATAAAGTGGTCGACCTTCCTGCTCTCCCCAAGACCGGGACCGCAGGCATTTTCGAATTTATGTTCAACTCCACAAAGGGACTGAGAGAACTCGATGTCGCCATCTCCGCCCATGAGAACAATGGCGATGTGCGAATTATATCAAGCCCCAAGATTGCTACCCTGGATAACAAGGAAGCCTCGATCGAACAGGGATTGAGGATCCCCTATCTTAAACTTACGACCGAAGGAACCGTGACAACAGACTTCATTGAGGCAAACCTGAAATTAACCGTTACTCCTCATGTCACCAATGACGGCCACATCAAATTATACATCAAGGCGAGAAAAGACGCCCCGGATCAAACGATTAGTGTTCAAGGGGTGCCAAGCATCGATAAGAAGGAGGCCATTACAGAGGTCCTGATCAAGGACAACGGTGTGGTGGTGATCGGAGGGATTTATACCATTGAAAAGAGTGACGGAACAGAAGGGATTCCTCTCTTCAGTAAAATTCCCCTGCTCGGCTGGCTTTTTAAGAGGGAGGCCAAAGAAGATAAACGAAAGGACCTGTTGATCTTCATCTCACCCAAGATCGTTAAAGACCAGATCTGAACAATTATCAATTCACAATTATCATTGACAATTGATCACTATGCCTCTGTACCGGCATCATTCCAGTTCACATGCTCTCCTCATCATGAGGAGAGCATCTTCTCTCCCGTGATAAAATCTTGGCCTTTTCCCGATGGGTTGATAGGCAAGGGACTGGTAAAGGCGGATCGCGGGTCCATTAGAAACGCCTGTTTCAAGATAGAAGGACTTGATCTTTCGTTCGTGACAGAAATCGGAATAAAAACTCATCAGGTGCTTTCCAAATCCTTTTCGCCGATACCTGGAATGAATGACAAGATCGAGTAGTTCCGACTCCTCACCAAGAATTCGGAAGCAGATAAATCCAATGACCTGTTCGGTGGCCTCTTTTTTCAGCTTCAGCGTGAAACAGGAGGAAAGGGGGTTTTGCAACTCTTTCAGGAAGGATTCCTTCGACCACGGTGTCGGCCTCGACGAGGCATCCATCTCTACGACGGTATCAAGGTCAGAAACCTCCATTCTAACAATTCTTGTTTTAAGATCCTTCTCTTCATTCATCTCTGAAATTCGATCCCGAAATCTCACGGAATAATTGTGGGGGGCGTTCTCCGAACGCACCGTCCGCTCCAACAGAAGCCCCATCCCCCTCCCCGTATCGAGTACGGGGCAGGCTCTGGTCTCCCCCTTGAAGAGGGAGGAACATAGCAATTTCCCTCCCCTTCGAGACTGCGGCACAATTCGCCGCTCGCCCTTCGACGCGCTCAGGACGAACGGCTAAGTAATTGATTTCTAATGTGCAGGGATCCGTTCGTGGTGAGCCTGTCGAACCATGAACGGCCTTGCGACACAGTCTCCCGAGGGGAGAAGGAATTATTCGAGGAATAACCTATATCTTTATCCTCCTCTCGACGAGGGAGGGCTAGCCCTGCACCACGTGAGGTGCAGGACAAAGCCCTGAACCTTACATGGTTTAGGGGGTGGTGGTTGGGTTAAGACGGCTTTTGTGGCCTAACGCATCTCCAAACGGTCCAATAGTTGTTTAGCAGCTTTCCTGATCTCCTCATCATTGGATTGATTTTGAACGATTCGGTAGGAATGTTTTGCCTCTTCAACCTTTCCCCGTCGTCTCTGCAGGTTTCCGATTTCCAGTTGGGTGATCCCGAACCATAAGGAATTCTCTGAAAGATATTCGAGGGCCCTCTCGAAACTGACGAGGGCTTTCTCTTCTTTCTCCTGAAGCATGAACACTTCTCCAATTCGAAAGTAGGTGGGACCGAGCAATTCTGGAAGCCCCCCCCTCAAAACGAGGGAGTAGAAATGGGAAGCCCCTTGGAAATCCTTCCTTTTTTCAGCGAGAACGCCCAGTTGAAAAGCTGAATAATAGAACAGCGGATCATCCGGAAATTCCTTGAGAACCCTATTGAAAACCTCCTCTGCCTTTTCTCCCGCCTGCTGAGATAGATGAAGAATACCAGTCTGGGTCAAGGCCATGAGGTACCAGGGATTTTCCCCTGAATGGGCACTGACTTTGCTATAGGTCTCGGAAGCCCGGGGTGTATCACCGAGGTGGAGCAGACACTCCCCCTTGATCAAGAGAGCTTCGTCAAGAAATCTTGAATTCGGAAACTGAAGAAGGAGAAGATCGAAGTTGGTCAGAGCCTCTCGAAATTGGTTCTCGATAAAATACCCCTTCCCAATTTGAAAGAGAGCCTTCTCTCGAAATTTCGAATTGACGATACTGAAGTAGTAGGGCAGGGCATCCAGGACCTTTCCCTCCGCAAAGAGGGTCTGTGCAGCCAGCCATTGAACAAAAGACTTCTCATCCTCGGAGGTATTGAGCTTGAGGAGTCGCTGAAAAACGCGATTCGCTTCTTCCCTTTCGTTGGACTCCAAATGGGTCCAGTAGAGGAGAAGCAGGGTCGGGCCCCAAAAAGGATGAGGCTGAGA
>DATIGG010000053.1:0-3151 GCA_035454825.1 Thermodesulfobacteriota bacterium
AAGGGTGCACCCTTCCAGGCCCGCGCGATGGCCATCAGGATCACTCTGGTCAGTTGCACACAATACGTGCAAATCGTCAGATCGTATTTGGGGTAGGATAGCCCCTTAATGCCCTAGTTCTCCATGGCCATAGGCAAGGAACCATCCTCATTGTAGGGCCAAGTCCATTCATGAGGAGAAGCCGCTTCCTCAATGGGCTTTCCGACCATCTCCACGTCTGACAGGTCCGCAGGTCGCTTCAGGGCTTTGGCAGCATGAACGAGGTAGGGGACATTGTCTGGCTCAAAACCCAAGACCTTGGCACCCACTTTGTCCGCCGACAAAAGATCGGATGAGGCCACAAGCAGATTGCTCCTCCTGGCCTGGCCGTCCACGTTCGGACCGCGCTCCTGCGAATAGATTCCGTCAATCAGCGTAAACATGGGCGGCATGGGGAGAAGGAGTTTAGAGACCATGCAGTGAAGATCCATTCCTGGAACTTCGTTGTGGCATTTCTTCCTCGAAGGGATGTCAATAGCCCCCTTGAGGTTCTTGATGCCGAGGCTCACCATGGTCTGGGTGTGAGTCTTCAAGACCGGCAGGTTGACGACGAAGTCACTTTCCAGAATGTCCCGATTGAAGTTCAAGGCGATGCTTTCGCCGAGATCGACCTTCTCAAAAGGCCGTTCGAAGGTGATCACGCATTTTACACCGTAGCGTCTCTTCAGCGAGTCATAGCCGAGGGTTCTGAAGGCGTGAGCAGGGGTTTTCATGTCCTTCGGCTTTAAAAGGACTGAACCTTCCCCGAGGGTGATGTCATTGATCCCCCTTTCCTTCAGGAGAACGACCATGTCCTCTACAACGCGAGACGTGGTGACAACCCCCCACTTGGGAAAAGGAACCTCCTTGGTCCAGAACACGATATTGGGCTTGATGAAAACCTTGGCTTGGTTGGGCAAAGAATCCAAACCTTGTGAGAGAGCAACCGCCTTCGCGACTGACTCAAAGGGCTTCTCATATCTCACGATGGAAACAATGTGTTTGTGCATAGTGCGGATAGTCCCTTTTCAGTTACGAGTGCGTTTGTATTAGAAGTTTACTCGGTCCATCCCTTTCAGACCAAGAATTTCTCTCGCTTCATCGGGAGTGGCTGGCTCAACGCCAAACTCTTTGGCAATTCGAGCCATCTTCGTCACCTGCTCCGCATTGCTTTTTGCCATCACCCCTTTCTCTAAATAGAGATTATCTTCCAGTCCAACCCGGCAGTTTCCGCCGATGAGCAACGATTGCGTGCATATCGGGAACTGGGCGCGACCCGCGACGCAAACCGAGAATATGAAATCCCCGATTTGCCTACGGGCGTAGTCCACAAGGAACAGAAGATTCTCCGGACTCGGGGTGAGGGCCCCCAGGACTCCCAGGACGAATTGAATGTAAACAGGCCTCTTCGTCCAGCCTGCCTGAATCACGAAAGCAATATTATTCACCATGCCGGCGTCATAAGCTTCAAACTCTGCCTTTGTCCCGCACTCGTTGAATACGGCACAGTACTCTCTCATCGACTTAAAGGTATTGGGAAAAATGACATCTTCAGTCTTTTCCAAGCGCTCTTTTTCCCATGCGAACTTCCATTCTTTGTACCTGGAAACCAAAGGGAAGAGAGCAAAATTGATCGAGCCGGCATTCAACGAAGCGAGTTCTGGCCTGTAGAGTCTCACCGGGGCCACACGCTCCTCCGTGGTCATGCCACCTCCGCCGCCGGTGGTAATGCAGACGACGATATTACATCGGCTTTTGATGCTGGTGATGATCTCTTTGAAAAGGTTAAGGTCAGAAGAAGGCTCCCCTGTTTTGGGATCGCGGGCATGGACATGACAGACAGCCGCCCCGGCTTCGTAAGCCCGGACCGCTTCTTCGGAAATGTGTTTAGGTGTGATGGGAAGATAGGGTGACATGGTCGGGGTGTGAATACTTCCGGTAATGGCTGCGGTAATGATGACTTTATCCTGCATGCGGTTTGACTCCTTTCATTCTTTTCGTCGATTCTTAATCACCCCGCCCGGATTCACTGGAGGTCTAAAAACCGTCCGGAACGTGCCCCGCAAGCCCCGTCCTTCAGAACGGGGCTTGCGGGGCACAACATAAACGAAATTTCTTCTCCGGGAAGCCCCCCCTGTGGGCGGGGAGCTTTACTTATTAGGGAGAAAGGGATGGAAGGCCGGAGGCCCGCCATCCCTTTTGCAGTCTGTCTCTTTCCGCCTCGGATCACTTACCGCCGGTGCATCGCGAATTCCCGGTCTCCCTGAGGGGCACGGCCACTTTGTCCAACGGGATCATGATTGGATTGTCTGGGAAGGGAAAGGGAAAGATCCGCGACTTGGCCTGTATTTCGCCGATGGGACCGGGCATCATGATTTGATGGTCGCAGGCTCGCATGATCTGCTTCCCGACCAGACTCTGATATTCCATCCCCTCCCAGGCCTTAATGACTGCTTCGGGATCGAAGGATCCAGCTTTCTTGATCGCTGCAAAAAGAAACATCAGACCATTGTATGAATACCCAAGATTCGCAGTTGGCCAGGGGTGAGCTGTATCTTTAAACTTTTTATTCCACCGTTCCAGGAAGGCTTTATTCTGTGGAGTATCGATCGTCGGCAGGTAGGTGCTGTTCACAAAACTTCCCACTGCTGCCTGGCCAATTTGGGACAGCTCTATGTCGCCATCCAGGAAGTAAGTAGCGAAGCGGACCGGAAGCTTGATCCCCATCTGGGACCCCTGTTTAATTAGATTAATCAAGTCTGCACCAAAGTTTCCGGTGAAAATGATCTCCGCTCCGCTGGCCAGGATTTTAGAAATGTAAGGGCCGAAATCCTTCTGGCCGATTGGAGCATAATCTTCGCCCACGATTTTTGCGTCCGGAATCTCCTTCGTGATCACCTTTTTGAAATCCTCCGCCACGGCATGGCCAAAGGCATAATCCTGGTTCATGAGGTAGAATTTCCGCCAGGGTTTGGTCTTGAAGAATTCGGCGTAAGCCCGAGCGCGGTTGCCTGTCGTGAAACAGGTTCGGAAAGAATACTTATTAAAATTCTTACCGGTGAGGAAGTCCGACTCTGCTCCAAGCGTGGTAAAGATCACCTTGTTCTTCTCCGCCACATCCATCAAGGCCTGG
>DATIGG010000054.1:0-5601 GCA_035454825.1 Thermodesulfobacteriota bacterium
TCCTCATGCTCGTGTCTATCGTTCCTTCCCCTTACATTAACGAAAATACAAACGTCCTTCGTCCCCTTTCTTATATAGAATTTTACTTGACAACTCCAAATTTTTATGTAAAATGGAACTATGTATTCCAGAATGATCAGCCCTCCGAAAGCCAAAAGTTTCTTTTTGTTCGGTCCCCGGGGAACGGGTAAGACCACATGGGTGAAGTCTGCCTTCCCAGAGGCTGCCTATATCGATTTATTAGAAGCTGAATTATTTAATGATTTGACAGCAAATCCGCAACGCCTGTCGAACTTTGTTCCTCCTGGTTTCAAGGAGTGGGTCATTATCGATGAAGTTCAACGGATCCCTGAACTCTTGCATGAAGTCCACCGCCTGATTGAAACCAAGAAATATCGTTTTATTCTCACCGGGTCGAGTCCACGGAGGCTGAAACGAAGGGGTCCAAATCTTCTCGCTGGTCGTGCGTTAACCCTTTCCATGCACCCCCTTTCCGTCGCTGAATTGGGAAATGATTTTCGATTAGACCATTCCCTTAGGTATGGTCAATTACCCAGCGTCTACACAGAAGCTGACCCCAAAAAATATCTTGAGGCCTACGTCAGGACGTATCTTGAGGAGGAGATTCGTCAGGAGGGGCTCACAAGAAACCTTTCAGCTTTTGCTCGATTTCTGGAGGCCACAAGTTTTTCCCAGGGATCGGTTTTGAGCATTTCTTCCGTGGCACGGGAATGTCATGTTGAGAGAAAAGTGGTTGAGAGTTATTTTTCAATCCTTGAGGATCTTCTGATTGGTTACAGGATGCCTATTCTTTCTAAAAAGGCAAAAAGGCGACTCATCGTGCATCCCAAATTTTATTTTTTTGACGTGGGAGTCTATAGGACTTTGAGACCCATGGGCCCGCTCGATGCTCCCGAAGAGGTTGATGGGATCGCTTTAGAAACGCTCTTCCTTCAAGAGCTCATTGCGCTGAATAGTGCTTTGGACTTGGGATATAAAATATTTTATTGGCGTACTTCAAACGGTAAGGAAGTGGACTTTGTCCTCTATGGTCCTAAAGGATTGCTCTCTTTTGAAATAAAAAGAACATCGAGGATCACGTCAACCATGCTTGGAGGCTTGAAATCATTCTTGGCGGATTATCCTATGGCAAAGGCATACTTTGTTTATGGGGGGAATCGGCGAATGTACGAGGGCAAAATTGAAATTGTTCCGGTCCTCGAGACCTTGAAAAATTTGAAAACATTATTGGCATGACTGCCTCATTTCCTCTTTCCCCCGATGAAGAAGCCGAACGTCCTACGTTAAGGGCTGCCTCCTATGCTTTCCCTAAAATACCGTATTTGCGATGCCTGCCCCCCGTTGGCATTATGGCTTGTTGGCATTATGGTTTTGACTTTTGCCAATTGGTATTATAAAACGCCAATTAGAGGGGGTCTTATGGAAACGAGATTAGATAAATTTGGAAGAGTGGTCCTGCCGAAGAACATTCGCGACCATCTCGATCTGAAGCCTGGACAGGTATTGAAAGTTGAGAGGGCTGATGAAGAGATTATATTGAAACCTGTGGAAAAGGAATTACCTTTGCACATTAAAGATGGGGTCCTGGTCTTTTCAGGTGCTGTGGCAGGAGATATCGCAAAGGCTATGAAGGAACATCGTGGAGGCCGCGTGAAAAAAAGTATCCTCGCTGAAATGAACCGTCCCGTTTCTTAAGTCTACCGTAATAATCACTGCCAATCCCATTTCTATGCAACTTTCTGAAGGTCCTTCTTGAGGGAAATCGGTGTTAACTTTGCGTGATTTTCCGAGAGGATTCTCTCCGCGTCGCCCCTGAGCTTTTCAAGATAATCCTCTGTCGTAAGGTCCTTAACATCCTGATAGACCTTCTCTTTCCATTCCCAGACTTCCGTTAGAGATTTCTCATAACTCTTCATCCGATACCTCCATGGGGGTTATTAACTCCAGTCTCTTCGCATAACCTTCCTTCATGTTGATTCCGTTTATCATCTCCATTTTTCTTAGGTTCGATAAATGTTTCAAATTCCAGCTGATGAGAGCATCCATTTCAAAGACCGTCGCGGCAGCAGCATGAATCGCATCTTCAATTTTATTCACCGGGAAGATGCCATCTGAAACATACATCCTCGCCAATCGTAAAATCTCTTCATTGATAATTAAGCGTTGAGGCTCATATTTTTTGATCAAAGTCAACAACGCTTTCTTTTTTTTATCGCCGGCTTTATCTATTTCTCCCATAACCGCATCGGAGATGAACACTTCGTATTCACCCTGTTTAACCTTATCAAAAAACCTACGGGTGGTCTCTTTTTTCTCCGGCGCATCGTCGGCAAAATAGAAATTCCAGACAGAAGTTTCAAGATAAAGTTGAGGTTTTCTCATAGAAATTCAAGGCTTCGGTTTGTTCTAATGACATTATAGTCCCGTCGCTCGTCATTGTCCATAGCTTCTCACTGGAACTTATCCCCCCACCCATTTATTGTCCGACTGATCGTGGCCTGGTCAAAACCCAGATACCGAATTACCATTGCCTGCCGCCAATTGGTTTGGGCTTGCAGTCAGGGTTTATCCGCCAAGAGCAGGGAGAGCCTTTCGGCTCCCCCCGCTGAGTTTGCAATGAAGTGGCGAGTCTGGTTGACATGGACTGCCTTCATTTCTTCTTTTTCCCGGTGAGGGAACCAAATCTCCTGCGGCAAGGGTTAGCCCGCATCCTCATGCTCGTATCTATCATTCCTTTCCCCTTATATTTAAAAAATACAAACGTCCTTCTTTTTCCATTCTCCCAGGTTGTTTTAGAACCTACGTTATATATTGCTTTAGGTGAGGGGTAGACTTCCAATAGTCAAATGGAAAAAATATAATACCAGTCTACCGTAAAAAGAAACCTCCTGTTAAGAGATAAGAGTAAGCACGACCAAACTCAAATTCTTAGACAGGAGGTTTCCAATGGATCAAGTGAATCGTAACCGGCTGGAGGAATTTCGTCAACTGTGGCAAGAGGTCAGACAATCGGAGGGATATTTGATCGTGGGGATCGATATAGCGAAGGATCGGCACCACGCCTTTTTCGGGACAGCGACGGTGATCTATTGCTTGTCATGGCCCATCTTCTTACGCACCCAAAGAGTCAGAATCACAACTCCAGCCGCGATCAAAACTACAGTCCAAATCGTCGCCAACAGAGCATGTTCTGGGCCCATTTGCGTCCAAGCCAGACACAAAGGCCGCCGACCACCGCACCTAACGCCCAGAGTCCCAAGACCGTTTTTACAAACAGTGGCCAAGACCACGTACCCTCCCGACGCCCTCTCGCATAAGCGGCGATAGCCACACTGAGAATCATTAGAAGAAGTATGACCGTACTCATCTATGGTTACTTTAAAGCACTAACTCCTTTGGTTCTTCATGGACTCTGTCCACACCGCTTTACACTCCTACGGCTCTTTGTTACTTGGTTCTAATCTACAAAATGTTAGATGACCTGTCAAGCGAAGTCCGAGGGGTTAACTCCTGCTTTTCATAAAGGAGTAACAAAAAAGGGGCGACCGATTCATGGATCAGTCACCCCTGGATGGTTTTCGGGAATATTTATAGGTACTTCTGGATCAGGATCTCGGCGATTTGGACGGCGTTCAGGGCCGCGCCCTTCCGGATGTTGTCTGATACGACCCACAGGTTCATTCCGTTGGAAATTGATTCATCTTCCCGGATTCTTCCGACAAAGGTCTCGTCCTTGCCTGCGGCATTGATGGCCAGAGGATACTCAGACAATTTTGGGTTATCGAGCACGACGACCCCGGGTGCCTTGGAGAGGATCTTTCTCACCTCATCAACCGTCAATTTCTTTTCGGTCTCGATATTGATCGATTCAGAGTGGCTATAGAAGACCGGGACTCTCACGGTCGTAGCGGTTATCCGGATCGAATCGTCTTCCATGATCTTCTTAGTCTCATTCACCATCTTCATCTCTTCTTTGGTATAACCGTTGGCAAGAAAAACGTCGATATGAGGGAGACAGTTGAAGGCGATCTGGTGAGGATAGACCTCCTTCTTGACCTCCTGCTGGTTGTAGATGGCAAGAACCTGACTTTCCAGCTCCCGGATGGCACGCTTTCCTGTTCCTGAGACGGATTGGTAAGTGGATACCACGATCCGCTTGATTCGGGCCGCATCATGGATCGGCTTTAGGGCCACGACCATCTGAATGGTCGAACAGTTGGGATTGGCGATGATATTCTTTTTCGTGTATTGAGCGATGGCATGGGCGTTCACCTCGGGAACGACCAGGGGAACCTCAGGGTCCATTCGGAAAGCACTGGTGTTGTCGATGACCACACAGCCGGCTTTTCCTGCAATGGGTGCAAACTTTTCGCTGATCGATCCCCCTGCAGAGAAGAGGCCGACATCGATTCCGGGGAAGGAGTTTTCGGTTAAGACTTCTGCAGTGTATGACTTGCCCTTAAACTCCATCCTCGCGCCTGCACTCCTTGTGGAACAAAGGAGCTTCAACTGGGCAACTGGAAAATTTCGCTCCTCCAGAATGGAGACCATCTCATTGCCGACGGCTCCCGTTGCTCCTACCACCGCAACATTGTACTTCTCCTTCTTCATGAAAACCTCCATCTAAAAGATCGAATAACCATATTACGGTTATTGCGGCTATTGTGTGGATGTTTTGTCCCTCTCAACAGTAACCCCTCTATTCCCCCCTTAAATAAGGGGGGCAAAGGGGGGTTAGCATTAAAGCAACGTTGGCGCGAGTTGACCGTAACCTCTCCACGCCTCCCCTTAACATAAGGGGAGGTTCCCACTCAATACCCGGATGAATCGAAATTATTGGTGATAAATTTACTTATTGAAATTTATAAAAGAGGGGTGCCCTTTCGAACACCCCTGTCTCTAATCCACCTTTAAATTCGAAGGGGAAAAGAGTCTTGTCAAGAGACCTTCTTGAGAGCTCTGAAAAACTTATTAGCCCTTAGGTAAACCCCCGGCTTTGCCGGGGGACTCACAGAGTTTGACATTTTCGGGAATAGGTATTTCTGTCACACATCTGTACTTGGGAGCGGAGAATCAAAGCTGCTACGATCGATTGAGCTTGGGTTCTATTATTTTTTCCCGATTGCGATCAGGCCCCCTTTGAGGGGCCAGCAATCGTAAAGCCTCCGGCTATGCCGGAGGATAGTTACTTTCGCTCTCTGATTACGCAGATTTTAAAATTTGATTTCACAGATTTCAGAGATTTGTGGACTTTTTCGGAAATCTCTTCTTTTTGTTCTCTGTTCCTTTTTTCCGGAGGTGGGGAATGAGCCCCCCGTCCTTGATCAAATTCTGCATAAAATCCGGAATTGGTTTTGCGTAAAACTTCTTGCTCTGGCTGAGATCAGTAATTTCTCCGGTTGCAAGATTAACCCGAACTTGGTCTCCATCGTGAATAGCCTCTGAGGCCTCCGGAGACTCGAGAAGGGGCAGACCCTGGTTAAATCCGTTGCGGTAAAAGATGCGTGCAAAGGTCTTTGCGATGACGCAGGAGACGCCAGCAGTCTTTAAGGCAAGGGGGGCATGTTCCCGAGATGATCC
>DATIGG010000055.1:0-2994 GCA_035454825.1 Thermodesulfobacteriota bacterium
CGCCATCGTGAAGGTTACACCCTTTCTGCACAGCGAAGCTTCGCGCTGCGGGATCGGGGATTCTCTTTTTGCTCTTCTTCTGAAGAAGTGATCGGTTTGCGGGTAACGATCCGCATCACCTTTTTCTGCTCCGAACCTCTAACATCTCCTTTTTCGAGGCGACGGAAAGTCTCCTTGACGATTCGGTCCTCAAGGGAGTGAAAGGAGATGACACACATTCGGCCTCCCCTCTTAAGGAAGGGCCACCCTTCATCCAGCACCTGTCTCAGGTTTTCCAGCTCACGATTAACCCGGATGCGAAGGGCCTGAAAGGTTCGTGTTGCCGGATCAATCCTCTTCGATTGGAACCGCCTTGGGATGGCCCGGTAAACAATCTTTCTCAAGGCCTGCGTTGTCTCGATCGGGCTTCGGTCCCGCTCCTGCACAATCGTTTTTGCAATCCGCTTCGCCCATCGCTCTTCGCCATACTCCCAAATCGTCTCCTCCAATTCTCTGACCGAAAGCTGATGGACGAGATCTGCTGCCGTCACCTCAAGGCGTTGGTCCATTCTCATATCCAGGGGCCCTTCTCCTCTGAAGCTGAATCCCCTCTCTTGACTCTCAAGATGGATGGAGGAGAGGCCTAAATCAAGCAGGATTCCATCGACCGATTCAATCTCCATCTCCTTCAGGAGGCCGGGCAAGCGGACAAAATTTTCACGGAAGATTTTCACCCGATCGCCAAAGGGGCTCAGCACTTTTTTTGCCTCTGCGATGGCCTCTTCGTCCCATTCGATTCCAATCACCCTTCCATCGGGCTCGGTTCGTTTAAGAATCTCGAGGCTGTGGCCTCCTCCACCTAAAGTAGCATCCACATAGGTCCGATGGGGCCCGCATCCGAGCAGGGCGATCACTTCTTCAGCCAAGACAGGGATGTGTCGAGATTCCATCGACGCTTCCCTTGCTCTACCCTAAACTCGTGAGGGTATCACTGACCTGTTCAAAACTCTCCTGTGCCTTTCGAAATTCCTCCTCCCATTTTCGCTTATCCCAGATTTCAATCCGGGTGCCTACACCCACAAGGACAACCTCCTTCTGGAGGTTTGCATAATCCCTATGCGTTTGAGGTATGAGAAGGCGGCCTTGTTTATCGATCGTACAATCCACACCGCTTGAGTAAAAAAATCTTAAATAAACCTTGGTTTCCTTTTTCATCTGGGGAAGAAGTTTCTGCTTCTCTTCTAAAACAGCCCACTCCTCGTACGGGTATGCGACCAGACACTGATCATAGTGACTGATGACAAGGCGATCATCATATTTCTTATTGAGGACTTCTCGAAATTTTGCGGGAATGCTGATGCGGCCCTTTACGTCTACAGTATGTTCGTACCTTCCCCGGAACACGATTTTACCCCCCCATACTTATGTCCCATACCACCAATTACCACTTTTTCCCACTTCCGTAGCAAAGTATAATGAAATATCCCACTTTGTCAAGCAAAATCTTAAATTTATTTCAATTATTTTCCCAAGCACCCAGGACCACAATATCTATGAGTAAGAGTTTGTTCTTCCACCATATTTTGTTCTTTCAAAGAAAAATTGACCTCCGTTTTATTCATTCACCTGCCTGTAAACTCTTTGGGTGGAATTTCGGTGGAGGATGAAAGCCCGCTGTCCTTCCAATCTGATTTGACAAGGCTGTCCAACCTGTCTAAAATGGACGTAAATGCCAACATCTCATTCTCTCCCTCTCCACAACGGGGAGAGGGGAGGGGTGAGGGGGATGAGGGAATCATGGTCACGGAAACCTTAAAAAAGAGGATCGAGAAACTCCGGGAGGAGGTTGAGTACCACAATTATCGTTACTATGTCCTTGATCAGCCGGAGATCTCCGATGCAGAGTATGACCGTCTGATGAGGGAGCTTGAAGAGATTGAAGAGCAATATCCTGATCTCCGCTCGGCGAATTCGCCGACTCAGAGAGTCGGCGCTCCTCCTCTCGAATCCTTTGAGATCGTTCGCCACTCCATTCCAATGCTCAGCCTTGCCAATGCTTTCTCAGAATCCGAGGCCAGGGAGTTCGATAACAGAGTAAAGAAATTTTTAAGCTCCAGTGCCGAGGTCGACTATGTCGCTGAACCCAAACTCGACGGGCTGGCCGTTGAACTCGTTTACGAAAGGGGCCATTTCATCGTGGGGTCTACCCGTGGAGACGGAATCAACGGCGAGAACATCACCCAGAATCTCCGGACGATCAGGACCCTCCCTCTTCAACTGATCCGAAAGGAGATTTCCATTCCGGAGCGGCTGGAGGTGCGGGGCGAGGCAATCATGGAACTCAAAAAATTCAGGGCCCTCAACCAGAAACGAGAAGAAGCTGGAGAACCCGTCTTTGCCAATCCCCGCAATGCGGCTGCGGGATCGGTTCGACAACTCGACTCCAAGATCACTGCAGAACGTCCCCTTGAGATCTATTGTTATGGCATTGGCGAAGTCAGGGGATGGACCTTTAAATCGCAGTGGGAAGTTCTTCAGACTTTTCCTAAATGGGGTCTCAGAACCAATCCCCATATTCTGAGATGCCATGGTATCCATGCAGTCCTCGATTATTATCACGAGATGAACGAGAAGAGAGAAAAGCTTCCGTATGAGATCGATGGCATTGTCATCAAGGTTGATCGTTTCGATCTCCAGGCCAGGCTGGGCGAGATCTCCCGAAGCCCCCGCTGGGCGCTGGCCTTTAAATTTCAACCCAAACAGGAATCGACGAAGATTCTCGACATCATCGTCCAGGTGGGAAGGACAGGGGCCCTCACCCCTGTGGCTCTTATGGAACCAGTCAAGGTGGGAGGCGTAGAGGTGAGTCGGGCCACCCTTCATAATCAGGATGAAATCGATAAGAAAGATATCCGCATCGGGGATACGGTGATCATACAGAGGGCAGGAGATGTGATTCCTGAGGTCGTCCAGGTGGTCGAATCAAAACGAAAAGGAGAGGAGAACAAGTTCAAG
>DATIGG010000056.1:0-2063 GCA_035454825.1 Thermodesulfobacteriota bacterium
CCATCGATTTCTGGGCATCATTGGCTCCATGGCTGAGGGACAGAGCAATTGAGGACAGAATTTGCATTTTGTTAAAAAAGATATTTGCTTTAGGCGTGGCATTTCTAAAGAGATAAAAGGTTGCCTTCAGAAAAAGGACACCAAAAAGCAGGCCGAGAAAGGGGGAAAGAATTAAAGAGGCGACCACATAGAGCACCCCTTTCCACAAGATCTTATCAGGTCCGTAAGCCATCAGGACTGCCCCAACCATCGCTCCGATCAGGGCGTGGGAAGAACTCGAAGGAATGCCTAAAAACCAGGTGATCAAATTCCAGATGATGGCGCCGACAAGCATTGCAATGATGAGAAATACGGGAAGATCAAGGATCCTTGTGTCGAGGGCAGAGAAATCAACGATATTCTTACCGATTGTGTGGGCCACTGCCGTTCCAAAGAGAAAAGGACCGATAAATTCGCAGATTGCTGCCATGGTCAGGGCTTTTCTCGGAGTGAGGGCTCCTGTGGTGATGATCGTTGCCACCACATTGGCCGCATCGTGAAACCCGTTTGAGAAGTCGAAGAAGAGGGCAAGACCCACAATGGCAAGTGCATACAGAAAGATAGAACCTTCTATGGGGCGCCTCCTGCAAAGCTAACTACCTGTATAGACAGGTTTATAAATGAAAAACCCGGTTTTGTCAAATGCGTTTTGCTTTAAAAATCGCGCAGCGCACTTTCCGAGACCCCCTCACCCCAACCCCAACCCTGTCCCGCCAGCGGGCGAGGGGGGATTTTTGACCAGTTGGAGAAACTCCTTGGGATGTCGAATCACCAGGTCCGCGCCAGCGTGACGAAGGGCTTTTTCCATGATTCTGTGACTTGCGCCACTGATGAAACCGATCGCAAGGATTGACAATTCCCCTTTTGCAGCTCGGGCAGTTAGGATATCATCCACCACATCTCCTACATATCCGCACCGGGCATTGGAGATGCCGATGTCTCGAACGGCCCTCAGGAGAGAAAAGGGGTGGGGTTTCAAACAGTTGATTCGCTTTCCGGTGGAGCGGAAAATGTGGCCTTCCTCTTCCAAACATTCATCGAGTGTCACGATGCTATCAAAGTAGGGAAGAAGATGAAATCGTTTGAGCGCCAATTCTGCTTCAAACCTTGGCCGGCCACTGGCAATTCCGAGCCGAATTTTCTTCCTAAGAGCGGATAATACAGCCTTCGGGATCAGCATCCTTTCCCGGAGGTAATATCCTTTCTCTCGATAGAAAAGGGGATGAAGGTGATAATAAGACTTGAACTCCCGGCCGAGGTAGACCTCCTGAAAAATTCGTTTTACCAAATTTTCTCGATCGAGATCACCGGATCGGTAGACCCAGCCTTCCCACGAACCCTTTAAGAGCTGCCGAATGCCCTTTAGCCCTCGCCCCAAGGCCTTTGCTTTTTCTAAGAAAGATGAGAGGTGGCGAGAGTTTATAAAAGTAGGTATCTTAAAGGAGCGTCCTTCGGATTTTGTTCTAAGGTAGGCGAACACCTCTGGGATTGAAGAGAATCTTTTTCGTTTGGAGGCAGGCGGGAGACCGGAAATAGAGAGGAGATAGAAGAGGAGTCCAGAGGTAAGGTCCCAGTCATTATTAAATCCTCCCGCAGATTTAAAGAAAGAGATGGCCTCATCAAGGGCCAGCTTTTGACTGCACCCTTTCATTCCAAGACAGGTTGCGAGATAGATCTGAACGGTCTTTTGAATCGTCTTGCGATACGATTTCGAGACATCAATCAATACGCCGTCCATATCGAAGATCAGAACATCTAAGAAGGGAACTGGGTTACCTCGCCTGAGCCCCATCATTGAATTCCTCTGAATCGTCTTTTACGATATGTGCCATTCCCCCCACCCCGCCCCTCCCCCTCGGAGGGGGAGGGGCGGGGTGGGGGTGCTTTGTCTATGCCTGGAATTGAATACAACCATAAACGAGTTCCATGTCGTCTGGTGATCTTCGATAAGGATGGGACCCTGATCGATTTTGAAGCAACATGGGTTCCCCTCATTCGGAAGCGGATTTTTTTTCTTTTAAAGA
>DATIGG010000057.1:0-4576 GCA_035454825.1 Thermodesulfobacteriota bacterium
CTCATCCTGTAAATGATACAAAATTCTGAAATTATCCTCTGCTATTAAATTCAGATCACGTGATATAGAAAGAAGGGTTTCCAATTCACCGCATGAACCGTGGGCCATATGAAGAAATTGGATATATTCCTTGCGATGACCACGCCGATATCCTTCCGCAATATTACAGGGTATTGAAACCGCGCTTCTTCTCATCTGAGAGACAAGTCCATAGATTTCTTCCTTTGGATAATTTTTCGTCGTTTGATAAATTTCAAGTGTAAGTTTATAGCTTTTTTGATACACAATCAAATCTTTATAACTCTTGATAGGTTCACCTTTTTTATCATTAATTTTCATTCCCTTTTGCCCCCCTCTCTATTCCCTATTCCCTATTCCCCACACTCTCCACCCTACTCCTACCTCCCTCCACCCTACTCCCTACACCCTTTTTAGGGGTAACATTACTCTAAATGTGCTGCCTTTGCCTGGTTCGCTGTCGACCTCAATTCTGCCCTGATGGGCCTCAACAATCATCTTGCTTTGAAAAAGGCCTATCCCCATTCCCTGTTTTTTAGTCGTTTTGAATGGCCTGAACAGAGAGCCTTCGATAAATTCCTTTGACATCCCACAACCATTATCGCTAACCGAGAGAATGATCCAGCCATCCTTTTGTTCGGTAGCAACCCTTATCTCACCCCCGTTCGAGATTGCCTCGTTGGCATTCAATATCAGGTTTGTCAGAACCTTCTGAATCTGTTCGAGATCGATAGATACTCGTGGGACAGCTTGCAACTCTTGAATAATTGGACACTTAGATGAATCGTTTAAACACGCTAAGCTTGAGACAATGAGTCGATTCAGGTCAGTTTCGACCTTCTTTACGTCAATCCTCTGACTCAAGGTAGAAAGGCTGCCACACATTCCCTTAATTTTCGCCACGCTCTGCGAAATCACACGGAGAGCATCTCCTCTAAACTCCGGGTTGTCAAAATGAAAGGGCAGGTTCTGCATGGTAAGGGAGAGGGTTGATGCCAGATTCTTAAGATCGTGGACCACAAAGGACGATATGGTTTGGAAGGCCTCCATTTCTTTGGCGCTCCGGAGTTGTTCAGAAAGCCTAATGTTAAGCAGGCTCGCTGCACTCTGATCAGAAATTGTCTTTAATAAATCAAACTGTTCGAACGAGAGAGACTCCTTTCCAACCTGGTCACCCAATGTCAATAACCCAATGAGATCTCCACCGGCGATCACCGGAATACAATAGCGAATCTTTAATTCCTGAAAAAATTCCGGGATGGATTTCCTGAGTTCAGACGCCCAGAGAATCGTGGGATCTTCTAAATCAATGGGCATTCCCTCATCTCGCATTGCCCGGATCAGTTCCGCGCTACCCCTCCTGTTTGACTTCCAATCTTTGGTCTGAAGCTCTGAAAAGACGGTGGACCCGCCCAGGAGGAGCCGTTCCCTGGATTCATCTAAAAGCCAGACGGTGACAGCCAGAACTTCAAATGTGTCAGAAATCATCTTTACCAAAGAAGAACAAAGATCTTTGGTTGCCATGAGCCTGCTGGTTCTCTGTGTAAAGGTAGTCCATTCTTTTCGATAATCATATTGTGGACGTTTAAGGTGACTGCTGATGAATCCTCTGATCTTGTGCCTGGCCCGGTCTGAAAGAAAAAAGATCGTAAGAACAACAAAAGCAATAAAGATGACGAAAACTTGAATAGAAAAAAATTGGCCGTCTCCAAAATAACTAATGATCTTTGCCAGGATACCCACGGCAAGAAAATAAATCCCAATGATCAATACTGTGAATGAGTTATAGATCAGGGAATGAGAAAGATAAAAATCGAAGTTCAACATCTGAATGCGGAAAAGGGATCGAACCATGAGGGCGCAGGCAATGATGAGAGTGGCTGAATTGACTCCTTCAAGTCCTAAATGGATCGACCAAAAAAGCAGAGCCTGACTTCCTGTGTAGATTCGGACCGCAAAGAGACTTCCCAGGCCCAGGATCAGGAACTTTATCTGCCAGCGCATATGGCCGGTCGAGGCTCGGAAGGTCCTTTCCAGGTTCATTAGGATAATCACAATAGACAGGAGGAAAAACAGGTGGAGGAGGTAGCCGGACCAGTCAAGAGGGATGAGCCAGGCAGAAGATTCATCAAGAACAGGGCCTCCTTTCATTAATTCCTCATTGAAAAGGGTGACTAAAATAAGTGGAAGGGCAAAGGAGGAGACAAGCAACCACTTTATTTTGATCAGAAATTCCCTGTAATTCTTCCGGGAAAAGCTGAGCGAGAAGAGAAGCCAGACTACGGGGATAAAGGCTGTGGTGATCAACCTCATTCGCTGCCAGCGGAACATATCTTCAGTCAATTCTGCCTGAACACTCAGGCCACTCAAAAGAGCCTCAAGAGCCAGGACAATCATGCCGGCAGCAAATGTCCAGTGGACAAAGGAGTGCCGGTCACGGACCAGGACCAAAATTCCCAATCCACCACAAACCCCTGCAGCAACAAAAGAAACTATCGAAGGAAAAGACATAGGTTATGCCCCATGGCCTGAATCATTTATCCATTATCCACTCAGTTCTCAGTCCTCAGTCCTCAGCCCTCAGTCCTTAGTCCTCAGTCCTTTTATTCTTTATATGGAATCGTCAGTCGCAAGTCGTCAGTCGTCAAGACTCAGGTTCCGTGAGTCGCGAGAGCGTAAGCGGCAAGGGGTTTGGTTCGTCGCTTGGCATCTCACACCTTACGCCTAACGCCTCTTGAGCCTCAGTCCCCTGCCCGCCGAAGCCTTGGCGTAAGCGGGTCAGTCCTCAGTCCTTTTATTTTGACTTGGTCTTTGATTCTCTTCACATGTCCTCTCCCTAAACCTTTTACCTCACATCCCAGCTCGAAGTAGCGCTTTATCGTCTCATCATTTAGAATACCAAAACAATCGATCACGGCAATGGGACCGCCCGCCATCTTTACAACCTCATCCGGATCAAGAGCCAGGTAATGTTTGTGCCTGACCGCAAAGATGACCGCGTCAATTCCCGCCAGGGCTTTTTCCAGATCTTGCTCAACGTGCAGGTCCTTCAATTTTTCCTGGCCTCTGAAAAACTTTTTCAGGCCATGCGCATTTGACGGATATTCATCCTGCCTCTCAAATTCCCACCAGTGAAGCACATAGGGATCGTGGACTCTCAATTCGGCGCCCATCTCTGCCAGCCGCCTGACAATTAGCTCAGAACCGCTGTACCGGGTATCTCCCACATCTTCCCGGTAAGAGGCGCCAAGAATCAGGATCTCCGCGGATGCAATCGGACGCCCCATGTTCCGCAGAGCATCACGGGTTAATTGGGCTACATGGAGGGATCGGGTGTCGTTAATGTCGATGGCCATGGGTGTGATTTTGAAGATGTCGTCCTCAAACCCATGGATATGACGGTTGGCCCAGAGGCCAAGGCCCCCATCCTTGGGAAGACAATACCCGCCGATGCCGGGTCCCGGGAAGATGATATTGTTGTGTGTTGGCCTGACTTTGATCGCCTTGATGACTTTGATCAGGTCCACACCATTTCTCTCGGCAAAGACACTCCACTCATCCAGGAAGGCAAGGATTGTGGCGCGAAAACTGTTCTCCACAATCTTTGCTGTTTCAGATTCGATGGGACGGTCCAGGACAGTGAGCGGATACGTTTCCGTATGGATCACTTCATTCAAGAACTTTACAACCCTTTTCGTCGCCTCTTCACTCATCCCACTGCACACCCGCCAGAAGTCCCGGATGCTTGCGATATAGTTCCTGCCTGGCATGACCCTCTCAAAGCTGTGAGCAAGCAATGGATCCTTCTTAATGCCCCGCTTCCGGAAGATCTTTTTCATGATAGGATAAGCAATCTGCTCTGTGGTTCCAGGGGCTACGGTTGTTTCGATTAAAACAAGCGCCTCCGGTTCAATATGTTCTGCGATGATCTCAAAAGACTCCTCAAGAGCCTTCATATCCGCTCTTCCCTGCTGGACATTTCCAAGAGATTCTTTCAGATAGTCACATTGGACGTCAACCACCACCACATCCGCAAGCTTCAGGGCATCGTATGTGTATGTCGCAATCAGTGTCTTTTTCTCATTCACACAGCGCTGGATCATCAAAGGAACTTCAGGGTCTTCAGAGCTTACTGGCGAAAGTCCCCGGTTGAGCAATGGAATCTTCCAGTAGCTACGAGGGCTGGGACGCTGCATCCCGATCACAAATTTGTTGGGTTTTCCGTTCTTATCTTTGGCATCGGCAATCACTGCTGCCATGACAGCGCCCACAAACCCGACTCCCATGACCACCACGATCTCACGACCCAGCGATCGCTGTTGTCCAACCAATTTCTTGATCCGCTCAAATTCCTTCAAGTAATCTTTTTCTTCTGGAAGCCGAAAACGCTCTCCCGAAGGGCTAATAGAGTACTCAGGCATGGTCTTCCTCCATATTGCGCGTTAGGCGTAAGGCGTCAGGTTTAGGCGGAAAACAAAAGTACTGGTTTATTGATCTCTTTGCCTCCAACCTCAACCAAGCGGTCCTCCATCCTCTGACGATCCTTTACTCATTGAAT
>DATIGG010000058.1:0-6239 GCA_035454825.1 Thermodesulfobacteriota bacterium
ATCCTTCGCGAGTTTATCCTGAGTCAAATACTCAGACTCTTCGTTTCGCTCAGAGTAACGGGCCGAAGAGTTCAGGATGACAGAGAGCGACTCTTGAAGATTTCATCAACAATAACCGAGGAAAAAGACAATGTCAATTTCTTGGGTTGAGTGATTTTAAGGAAGACGGATAAGGGAATCAAATCCAGAAAGCATCGGAAGCGATGTCTCAATAGGCGAGGGCGGAGACTCTAAACTTGCCTTTCTCTTCCATGCCTTCTTCCATCTCCTTCAAGAGATACAAAAAGGCGGAGACAAGATTTGGATCGAACTGTTTTCCAGTCCATTTCAACAGTTCCTTCTTCGCTTCCTCTTTGGAAAGAGGTTTTCGATAGGGGCGATCCGAGATCATGCTGTCATAGGAATCAGAGACAGCAATGATCCTTGCTCCGAGGGGAATCTCGTTTCCTTTTAGCCCGTCGGGATAACCGGCCCCATCGAAATGCTCATGGTGATGTTCAATGTAAGAAAGGATGCTGGAAGAAAGATTGAGGGGAGATAAAAGTTCGATCGATTTTCGGGTGTGTTGCTTGATGATGGCCCAATCCGCAGCCGTAAGAACCCCCTTTTTACTGATGAAGCGGTTGCTGATTCCAATCTTTCCGATATCATGCAGATACGCGGCAATCTGAAGTTCATTTCGCTCCTTGGATGGTAGGGAGATCTTTTTCGAAATGAGGTCAGAATAGTAGCAGACTCGCTCAGAGTGCTTAGACGTATAGGGATCTTTTTCTTCAAGGGTGGAGGCCAAAACCTTTGCAAATTCAAGGCAGGTCTGATGGTCTGAAACGCCGAGATCTTTGAAATGGTAATGGAGAATCTCTTTTCCCTGGTGGAGAGAGAGTGGGTCTGATTCTCCACGGATGCGAGCTGAAAGAGAAGGCGCAAAGGATTGTCTCATGAAATCTTTCGCCTCCAGATGTTTTCTTCTCTGCTGCACCGCTTTCTCAATGATGCCGGATATTTCCTTAACATTAAAAGGCTTCGCAATATAATCGTAAACCCCGTGGCGGATCGCCTCAACAGCACTCTGTAAGGTCCCAAACCCTGTGATGACAATGATCATCACATCCGAGTCAATCAATCGTATCTGTTTCAGCGTTTCAATTCCAGACATCCCTGGCATCTTAAGATCCAAGGTGATGACATCCATCTCGCTCTGCTTAAGAATTCGTAGCGCTGCGTCCCCATCCTCAGCACAAGAGACGTTGTAATTGGGCTTTAATATCATCCTCAAAGATTCTCTTGGACCGATTTCGTCATCAACGATAAGCACATTCGGCAACTGGGAATTGATGTCCATTTCTTCCTCTTCTGTCATTGAAGGTTTGTATCATCCCAAGAAAGAAAAGCAAGAAATTCGCCATTAAAACTGAAAATCATGGAATCGTTTTCAATTATTTGATATCAAAAAGAAATCGTGCAATACCATCGAGGAATGTTGTGAAAAGCATAGAAGAGAAATCTCTTTAGGGCTTGGTTGTTCTGTCAGAATAATAAGCTGTAAGTTACAGTAATTTAAAGAAAAATGATGATTGATCAAAAATGCACACAACTTGACAAAACTGTCATTGCACCCCTCACCCTTCTCCTCTTGCCGCTGAGGAGAGAGGGGGGGCGAGAGGAATCTTTGAGCTATCCTGTGGGATCCCGAGTTTGTCCATTTTATACTTTAAGATGCGGCGGCTGATTCCCAGTAACTCCGCAGCATGGGATTGAACGTAGTTTGCCTTTTTGAGGGCATCGGAAATCAGCTCCTTTTCAAAGGTCTCTTCTGCCTCCAACAGGGAGACATTTCCTTTGAGGATCGAGTCCTTCAGCCCATTCATTTTGGAGGTGTTCAGAAAACCGAAAGGTAACTCCTTGGGTTGAATGACCTCGTTCGGTGTGAGAGCCACCATTCGTTCAATCAAGTTTTCGAGTTCCCGTACATTTCCGGGCCATTCGTAGTGGACCATCCATTCCAAGGCTTCCTCGCTTACCCCTTTGACCTTTTTATTATTTTCGTCATTGAACTTTTTGACAAAATGTTCAATGAGAAGAGGGATGTCCTCTCTTCTCTCCCGCAACGGCGGAATCACAATCGGGACCACATTGATCCGATAGTAAAGGTCCTCACGGAATTCCCCCTTCCTGATCTGTTCGGTCAGGTCTTTGTTGGTGGCAGCAATGAGCCTGACATCGACTTTGATCGTCTTCGAGCCGCCCACCCGGCTGATCTCTTTTTCCTCCAAAAACCGGAGGATCTTGGACTGGGTCACGAGACTCAATTCCCCGATTTCGTCAAGAAAGAGCGTCCCTTGATGGGCCAACTCGCAGCGGCCCAATTTTTTCTCGATGGCATTTGTAAAGGCTCCTTTTTCATGTCCGAAAAGTTCGCTCTCGATCAATGTTTCTGGGATTGCGGCACAATTGATCGTAATAAAGGGGTAAGACTTGCGAGGGCTTTGATAATGAATGGCCCGTGAGACGAGCTCTTTTCCGGTGCCGCTTTCGCCCATGACGAGCACCGTCGATTTCGAGGGAGCAATCTGCTGGATGAGGTGAAAAATCTCCCTGATCCCTTGACTTCTTCCGATCATCTTTCCAAAATCGAACCGTTCGTCGATTCTCTCCCGGAGATATTTGACTTCCTTCTGCAAGGCTTGATTGGAGATTGCCCGGCTGACAATGAGACGAAGTTCGTCCACATCAAAGGGTTTGGTCACATAATCATAGGCCCCGAGTTTCATCGCCTCGACAGCGGTCCGGACGGTCCGGGTGGCGGTGATCATGATCACAATCGCATCAGAATCTTCCTGCCTGATCCGCTCCAGAACCTTCAATCCATCCATATCCGGGAGGAGGATATCTAACAAGATCACGTCCGGGGACTGTTTTTTGGTCTGCCAAAGCGCCTCTTCAGCATTTTTGGCCAGGAGGACCTCATAGTCCTCTTTAAAAACCATTTTGAGCGATTCCCGGGCTCCCACTTCATCGTCAACAATCAATAGGCTTTTCACAGAATCCTGCACTCCTTCTTAAACCGTGGTCGATGGATAATAAATTACCCTTCTTCTCTCAATAGGAAGTCGGACGGAGATGAGGGTTCTCGGCTTCTTCTCATTGACCTCAATTCTCATCGTTCCCCGATGCCTTTTTAGAATTTCATGGACTAACCTCAATTCCAGTTCGACGGTTTCTTCGGGTTGAATCGACGAAAGGCCAAAGACTGTTTCATAGGCGTCCATCGGTCTCTTGAAGCCCGTAAAAATCATGAGGATCTCGATCGATTCTCCCTCCTTTTCGGAAGGCAGTTCCTCCTTTTTCAATCGTTTCGGTGCCGCTACCCATTTCGTCAAAAACCCGATGCTGCCGTGAGGAGGGAGGGAAGGCAAGACATACTGAAGGAGCGAATGGAAGATATAGCGTAATTGTTCATCATGAACCATGGTTTCCGGCAGGTCCTTCTCAAACTTCTTGAAGATTTTGATTTCTTTCTCCTCAAATGCGGCTCCATACCGCTTCAGCACTTCTTCCAGAATCTGATGAATGGTATTCGTTTTGTTGAGCGGTGTGTTCACTTTAATGTAATTCAGGAGGCCGTTCAACACCCCGTCGATTTTATCAATATCTTCACTGACGACCTGATAGAATGATTCCCGGTATTCGCCGTCACTAAATTTTTCCCGTAAGAGTTGGGTAAAGGTCTTGATAGAGACCAGGGGATTCTTGATCCGATGGACAAGTTCCGCAAGGAAGAAGATCCAAGGAAGCGATTGCTGCTCACGGACCGACTGGTCCCCATTTGTTTCAAAGGGATTTTTGAAATCCGTTCTTTTGAGAAAAGTGAAGAATGAATTTCTTTCATTTTCCGCATTAAAAAAGAGGTCCTTTTCCATCAGAGTTTCTCCCTCTGAAAAAATGGTACTCCGGAGGATCACCGTCTCCAGCTCTTTGAGGGTCCCGGGCCACCAATAACTCTGGAGCAGGGAAAGAACGTTCTTCGAAATCCCTTTCTTTTTGAGGTTCATCCGAGTGGCGTACTCTGTCAAAAGAGACTGGGCGATGATTGGAATATCTTTGCTTCGATCTCTCAGAGGGGGGATGAAAATGGAAAAAGTAGTGAACTGGTCATGTAAATCTTCAGAAAATTTTCCTTGCATCACTTTCTCTTTTAGACTTTCTGAAGCAGAAGCGATCCAACGCAGGCCTTTGACCATCCGTTTTTCGGAATTGTGCTTGAAAACGCCCTCTTCAAGCAGTTCGAGGAGTTTTGTCTGATCTCCAGGGCTTAAATATCCCACCTCCTTCAGAAAAAGGGTGGCTGGAACCGCGCCATATTGGATCTCCTTAAACAGGCGGCCCAGTTGAGGGTGAAGGGTTCCCTCTTTCAGCATCTTGCAATCGATCTTATAAAATCGATGGTATTTCCATTCGCTCGATTGGTGAATCGCCTTGGCCACCGCCTCTTTTCCGATCCCTTGTTCCCCTTGGACGAGGACGGGAACGTTATTCTGGCTGGCTCTTTCAATGAGAGGGACAATCTGTGGAGGAATGATCCGGGAGTGTAAGAGGTCCTGGTAGTTCATCGTTCAAAAGTTAAAAACGGTTTGGTTGATTTTCAAACTCTCTTCTTCGGGGCAGACCTTCCTGATGGAGGGGCAAATTGACATAGAAAGAGGACCCCTTATTCAGTTGGCTCTCCACATCGATATAACCCTTATGCTCCTGGACGATGTGATTGGAGATGGATAATCCCAGCCCGCTTCCCTTGTGCTTGGTAGTAAAGAAAGGATTAAAGATGCTTTCAAGATACTCTGCTGGAATTCCAGACCCTGTGTCGGTAAATTCGATCTGAACATAAGGCTCTCCGTTCGACTTGATGTAAGCTCTTGTTTCTACATGAATATCTCCATTCTCTTCGGTCGCCTCAATCGCATTGATGAGGATATTCAGAAAGACCTGCTTGATCTGTTCCCGATCGATTGGAACAGGGGGTAGATTGGAAGAAAAATTCTTGATGACATGGATATGTTTCTTCTTGGTCCCGCTTGAAATGAGAAGAAGGATCGAATCCAGAATGGTGTTGATATCTTCTGCTTCCACCTTTGGGTCGGAAGGTCTGGCAAACTCAAGGAGTTCATTAATCAGGGTGGAGATTCGGTCGACCTCACCAGAGACAATGTGAAGAAAGTGGTTGCGAAACTCTTCATCGTCAAACCGTTCCGGGAGGAGCTGTGTAAAGGTCTTGATCGCCACGAGAGGGTTGCGGACCTCATGGGCGAGAGCGGCAGTGAGCGTTCCTAAAGAAGCCAACCGATCGGCTCTCTCAATATGGGATTTTGACTTTTTAAGGTCTTCACTCAGCCTTCGATTCTCGAGGGCGACTGCGGCTTGGTTTGCCAGCATCGATAATAGTTCAACATCTTCGTCGGAATAGGCCTCGGGAAGAGGTTTTGAGCTGAGATTAATTAACCCCACGAGTTTTTCCTTTGAAGTCAGAGGAATACTGATTGCCGCCTCCAGGACAGTCATTCTTTCGATGATCTCCGAGGATTGGGAGACAGGGTTTCCCCTGGCAAGCTCATCCCGAAGAAGAATTTCGCCCCTCTTAAGCAAATCCTGGAGAAGAGGGTCGTCTTTGACAAGGACGGAGGGGAGGTTCGTCCGAGTTTCCAGATTGATCGATTCGACTAAATGAAATCCCACCTTTTCTTCGTTGAGGAAAAAGAGAGAGGCTTTTTGAATGCGCATCAACTGGACCATCGTCTCAAGAATCATCTTCGAAAGCGATTTCAGGTCCGGAATAGATGCCAAAGCAATACTAAAATCTTTTACAATTTCCCAGAAAGCGTCTCGACTTTTTGGTGCCTGTGTCTTATTAAAGTAAGTCGCCATTAAAATTTGACCCGTCAACAGCCATCATGAGCTTGACAGTAAAGAAATCGCATTGATGTGAACCGATTCACAGCTATTATTATCGTTATTTTTGATTCTGTCAACAATTTTGTACAGCCGAAAAATCCTCAGGATCCACTTTTGAAGTTTCGGAGGGGAGACCCATCCTGACCCATTGCACACGATTCTGCGAGGAATTACGGAAGATGACAAGCGAGAAGCTCTATCAACGCCTTAGGGACAGTTACTTTTTCCTTGAATTGAGGGACCATAAGTGACAAACTTCTTGAAATGATTAAAAAATTATGCTATCTGTTTTT
>DATIGG010000059.1:0-6183 GCA_035454825.1 Thermodesulfobacteriota bacterium
GTGTGGTCAAATAAACTGCGACGACGATAAGAACCGAACCGACCGGTCCCAGAGCAGCAGGAAGCAGGCCGCGATGTTCATCCGATAAACGATAACCGATGAGACCGCCCGGTCCTTGAATGTCCACCGGGACTTTCCTTCCGAGCAAGTAGCTGATCCCCCACGCCTGGTCGAGGCATGCCCCTGACACGAGAAACAAAACGATCCACGGGATTCGGATCACGACACGCAATCGCGGATAAAACAATTCAGGGGAATCCATGTCATGTTCGTCCTGTTCCTCTCTTTTCTGGTTTTTCCTTCCTTCAAGCGTTTTAAGAACCGGATCATCTGGTATGACTACATCCTCGCCCTTTTAGGCATCGCCGTGATCGTCTACATGCTGGTCGATTTTGACGATTTTATTTACCGCTCCGTCGTCCCAAACTTCTGGGATAAACTCTTCGGGGTTATATTGATCCTCCTGGTGCTGGAGGCGACCCGAAGAACGACGGGCTGGATCATGCCTGCGATCGTCATCGCCTTTATCGTTTATGCCTTCATCGGACCGGAACTTCCTCGGCCCTGGACACACCGGGGATACGATATCGATCGCCTTGTCGGTCATATGTATATGACGCTCGAAGGGATCTTCGGAGTTCCGATCGATGTCTCTTCGACCTTCATCATCCTTTTCACAATTTATGGTGCTTTTTTAGAATTCTCGGGTGCTGGAAAGTTCTTTATCGACTTTTCTTTTGTCGCGCTGGGAGGAAAACCCACCGGTGCTGGCCGGACGGTGACACTGGCCTCTTTCCTCCTCGGGGGACCCTCCGGAAGCGGGGTGGCTACTACGGTAACCTTGGGATCAGTGGCCTACCCGATGCTGGCCAGGGCAGGCTACAGCAAAGAGGCAGCGGGAGGGCTGCTCTCTGCAGGAGGGATTGGAGCGATCCTTTCCCCTCCTGTCCTTGGAGCAGCCGCCTTTCTGATCGCCGAATTCTTAAAGATCTCCTACCTGGATGTGATCGTTATGGCCTCCATCCCAACCTGTCTTTACTATTGGTCGATCTTTTTGATGGTGGAAATGGACGCTAAGAAGTTTGGGGTTCGGGAAATTGCTTTTGATAAAACCTACAGTTTGGGCCAACTCACCTATCTCTACGGATTTCACTTTATCTCTCTCATCGCCATTGTGGGGATCATGGCCATAGGCTATACGCCCATCATGGCGGTCTTCTGGGCTACAGTGGTCGCCTTTGCTGTCAGTTTCATTCGAAGAGATACCGCCCTCACTCCGAAAAAGTTAGTGAAGGCATTGAGAGGAGGCTCGATTGGCGTTTTGAGCGTCGCCTCAACCTGTGCAGCCGCTGGAGTCATTGTGGGGGTGGTGACCCTGACGGGTCTGGGGTTAAAGTTCAGTTCGATCATCATCGCCTATGCCGGTGGAAGTCTTTTCCTGACGGCGATCTATACGGCGATCATCGTCTGGGTGATCGGGCTGGCCGTTCCGGTCACGGCTTCTTACATTATTTCTGCGGTGATTGCTGCCCCAGCATTGATCCAGTTAGGGGTCCCGGATTTTGCGGCCCATATGTTCGTCTTTTACTATGCCATCCTCTCAGAGGTCTCTCCACCCACAGCCCTGTCATGCTTTGCAGCCGCAGCATTAACAGGGGGGAACCCTTATAAGACCACGATGTATGCCTGGAAATATACCCTTCCTGCCTTCATCGTCCCCTTCATGTTCACCCTCGATCCCAAAGGAATTGGCATTCTGTTGAAAGGGCCGGTGACCGACGTCATTTGGACTACAACGACTGCCTTTATAGGCATCGCTGCACTGGCAGGAGGTGTTGAGAACTGGTTTTTGAGAAAGGCCACCCTGTATGAGCGGACGATGCTCCTGGCTGCCGGGCTTTTACTGGTCTATCCCAAACCCTTGCTGGATTTCATCGGGTTGGGGTTGATGGCAGGTGCGATCGGGCTGCAGAAAGCAAGAAAAAGCGATGCATAAGTTCAAAAGATGGGATTGGCAGCGCCGTTTTTGTCCTCACTTCGAATCCGCTCGTGCCCTACGCAGGGTCCGGGTTAAACTCTGGCTGGTGCTCCTGGCTTGGATCCTGCTGGCCCAAACCACTGGTCTGGCGGCATGCCTTGTCGTCTCCGGCGTTGAGCCAGCGCAAGTGCTTATCTCCGTGCATCTCGAACCGGAAACCCCGTTTTCTCTCGAATCAATTCATTCTATCGATCTTGCCCCTGTGAGGGAAACCTTTGTCTACCGGTCAGGGGAGGGTCTCCTGATCATCAAGGTGGAAAGCCCTTCTGCGGGTGTCTTTGAATACTACGGACTGATACCGGGTGGGTCAGGGACGGCAGAGATTAGGCGCAGGCTTGGCGATATCAGGCTTCTGAGTCATGATTACCAGAATCATCGGCTTACGGTGGGAGATAAGACCTTCCATTTTAAAGGACTCGTTGCCGATGGCCAGCCCTTGCTCATAGGGGTTCGGGACGATCGGTGGTGTGAGCCGTAACAGGGAGCTGCTCCTGGATGAAAGCCGTTCTATTATTTCTTTTTCATATCATCGTTCTCACCCTCCTGACAGGGTGTCGTAACGTTCTTTATATCTCCAAATTGGGATGGCACCAAGCCTACATCTCTTTTCACAGTCTTCCTATCCAGGAGGTTTTGAATGATCGGCAGGTGGATCCAGGCATTCAGGAGAAGATCCGGTTCATTCAGGAAGTAAAACGATATGGAGAAGAACATCTGGGCCTGAGGCAGACGAAGAGTTATTCAAGATTTTATGAGGTGAGTGAGCCAATTCTTTATGTGGTCACAGCCAGCGAAAAAGATCAGCTCAAACTGTATGGCTGGACTTATCCCATCGTCGGGAAGGTGACCTATAAAGGGTTTTTCAGGAAGGGGGAGGCTCTCAAGGAACAGAAAAGGTTGGATGAAAGGGGTTACGATACCTACCTTCAACCCTCGGTGGCCTACAGTACCCTCGGGTGGTTTAAAGATCCTATTTTCTCTTCCATCCTGAAATGGGACGATGGCACCCTGGCCAACCTCATCCTCCATGAGATGACCCATGCCACCGTCTATTTTAGGGGGAAAACCGATTTCAATGAGCAGATGGCTACGTTTATTGGAAACCAGGGAGCCATCGATTTTTTGAAGGAAAGGTACGGGGCCCAAGCGAAGGAAACTTTGAAGGCAGTGCAAAACCAGGAGGACGATCTACTCTTCTCACGATGGATCGATCAGGCCTATGAGCGATTATCGAATTTTTATTCCCTAATGATTTCGAGAGAAGAAAAATTGGAGGGGAGAAAAGAGATCTTTCGATCCCTTCAGGAGGACTTCATCAGGATAAGGTCTCAGTTCAAAACGGAAGGGTATCTCACATTCGATCAGACGCCTCTCAATAACGCCGTCCTTTTGGCCCACCGCCAATATTTTTACCGACTTGAGACATTTGAGAGGCTTTACAGGCACCTCGGTCAGGATCTGCAGAGAGTCCTGGCATTGATGAAAAAGATCCGGGCGTCGGGGGAGGAACCCTCCGCTTGTCTGAATCGTTGGATGAACGAGCAGGGACTTACTGTTTCCTCTTTCCTTCGATAAACTCCTCGACCATCGCCTTGGCCACATCATCAGGATACTGAATGGGAGGATGCTTCATCGCATAGGCAGAGATGGAGAAAAGCGGGCCAGCAATCCCCCGATTGCGGGCAATCTTGCAGCATCGAATCGCATCGACCGTCATTCCGCCGCTGTTGGGAGAATCTTCCACCGAAAGTCTCAATTCGAGATTTAAGGGGACTTCCCCAAAGCCCCTGCCTTCCATCCTGAGGAAGCAGACCTTATTGTCATTTTGCCAGGGGACATAGTCCGAGGGGCCAATGTGGATATTTTCTGGCTCTAAGGGAATCCCGAGTTGGGACTGAATCGCCTCTGTCTTTGAAATCCGTTTGTTTTTAAGACGGCTTCGATTGAGCATGTTGAGAAAATCTGTGTTTCCGCCCGTGTTAATCTGGTAAGTTCGGTCCAGCCGGACCCCCCGGTCCTCAAAGAGTTTTGCAAGGACCCGATGGATGATGGTGGCTCCCATTTGGGACTTAACATCATCCCCGATAACCGGGATTCCTTTTTCTTCAAACCGTTTTGCCCAGGGGCGCTCCGAGACAATAAAACTCGGCATGCAGTTGATCAAGCTGACACCGGTGTTTAAACAGGCTTCGGCATAGAATTGCGTGGCCTGATCCGATCCTACGGGAAGGTAGTTGAGCAGGACCTCGGTCCCTGATTCCTTGAGGACTTTCTCCACATGGCAGGGTTCTTCGCTGGCTACGAGAAAAGTGCGGTCTTCAGGATACTCCTTCATGTGTTCAGCAACCCCGTCCAGCACTTTCCCCATGGAGACGGTCACTGCCGAATCATTAAAGTTTGGGAATAGGACTTTGGTGCAATTGGGCTTTGCGAAAACGGCTTCCTTGAGAGGTTTTCCGACTTTTCTTCGGTCGATATCGAAGGCCGCTCCCACCTCGATATCCCAGGGCTTATATCCGCCAATATCGAGATGCATCAGCCCCAAGGCCTCTGCTGTTGGATTCTCCAGGCCTTTGTGCTTGTAAAATTCGATTCCCTGGAGGAGGGAGCTGGCGCAATTTCCCACTCCCACAATGGCAATGCGAATGGAGTTCTTCTTCATACCGGTTCAACCTTTCTGAGTCAGAGCCATAATCATACACCAAAACCGTTCACCCCTTCAAGTCGGAAGGGGCAATCGCGATTTATTTCAACCTTTCTCAAGCCAATCTAAATATCGCATTTCATTTGAATTGTCAAGAAAATTGAAACAAAATTGAAGCAAAAGTTAAAAAGAACCGGCACCCCAGAAGAGAGAGATTTTTTCTTGACTTGCCTAAATGAATTTGTTACTTTTCGCAACAATTCATTATCCTAAGGTTTTTTAGACGCATGAAGCAAAAGACGAGGTCCGCCCTTTTGAAACGCCCTGTTCAGCATTTGGATCTTAGAAAATCTCGTTCTCTTTTCGACCTGGTCCAGGCCTTTCGCCACACCTCCTTTCAGAGCCGGAATATCTTTAAGTGTTTCGAGATCTTCCAAAAGATGCTTGCTGATTCCAGGTGCCTCATCTTTATGGGTTTGTCGGGTGCCATGATCCCGGGCGGCATGCGTAAAGTGATCCATGATATGATCGAGATGAAGATGGTCGATGTCATCGTTTCAACCGGCGCCAATATCTTTCATGACCTCTTTGAGAACTTTGGATTCCGACACTACATCGGGAATGAAGGAGGGGATGACGATCTCCTCCGGCATCACCGCGTCGTCCGCGTCTATGATGCCTTGATGGATGATCATGAAATCAATCGAGTGATTCACCTCCTCTCTAAAGTTCCGGAAGAAGCGGGTGGCAGGGTTGTCTCCTCCAGGGAATACCTTGCAATGCTCGGAGCACTTCTCCAGGACGAGGGGTCCATTCTCAAAGCCGCTTCTCAAAGGGGGGTTCCCATCTTTGTCCCGGCCCTTTCCGACAGTTCGATCGGGATTGGCTTGACCTTTCTCCATGCAAAGGCAAAAAATGCCTCGGATCGGCTTATCATCGATCAGATTCGGGATAGTTATGAGATCGCTCAATTGAAGAAAATGGCCTTTGCCACCGGTGCCATCTACGTGGGAGGGGGCGTTCCCAAAAATTATATCCAACAATTAGGCCCGGTCAGCGAGCTTTTATTCCAAAAGGAAAGCGGCCATCGATATGCCTTTCAGATTACAACCGATGATCCCAAATGGGGTGGACTCTCGGGGTGCACCTTTGAAGAAGCAAAGTCCTGGGGAAAGATCGAGAAAGAATCTGCTTATGCAGCCGTTTATATCGATGCCACGATTGCCCTTCCCCTCATCGTCGGTGCCCTCTTACAGGAAGGAAAGGTTTGTCGAAAAAGAAAGAGACGTCGGTTCGTGTGGGAGGGGGACCAGCTGAGGTCCATCGAGTTTGTTTGACCCCTTTCTTGATTTCTACAATTCCTGCTGATCTGATGGTTGTGACCACAGAACCACTCACAAACGACAGAGATACTGTCTTCAGGCAGTCACTTTAGGCTTCATGTCCCTTTCCCTGCCCTCTCGCCACTGGACAGATTACTATTTCCTGTCTTTTTAGGGGA
>DATIGG010000060.1:0-3082 GCA_035454825.1 Thermodesulfobacteriota bacterium
TTACCCCGTGACCCTGCGTTTTCTTAAAATATTCGCTCAGTTTCATCTTTCTACCTCCTCAAGATTATTTCTAATCTTAATATAGTAACAGCCCTATTATAATGCAAATGAAGAAAACCGTTTTTTGCTTCGGGATTGGAGGAAATGATTAAATAGCGTTTATGTGAGGTTCGGTTTAGCGCTTCTTGGGGATGAAATTAAATCCAAAAACTGTTTCAGGATCCTGGCGGTTGCCCCCCAGATGATATGTTTTTCATATTGGTAGGCGTGGACGACTTCGTTTTGACCGGCCCGGAAAATTTCCCTTTCACTGAAACAATCCTTATCGAGCAAAGACGCAACGGGGACTTCGATCAATTCTGCAATCTCTGCCTCGCATACCTTAAAAGGATAGGGATAAGGAAAGAAGCCAACAATTGGGGTGACGATAAATTGGGTAACGGTCACGATGTCATCCAACAGTCCGATGATCTGAACATCACCCTCTTTGAGCCCGATCTCTTCATAGGCCTCCCGGAGTGCGGTACGTATCAATTCTAAATCTTCCTCGTCAACGACTCCTCCTGGGAAAGAGATCTCTCCTTTGTGATATTTGACCTCTTCCGATCTCTTGGTGAAGAGGAGATGACAATCGGCGCCTTTTTGAAAAAGCGGAACAAGAACCGCCGCATGGGAAAAAGGCGGGTGCTCAATTACTCTCCTCTTTCTTGAAGAGAGGATGTTCCGTATATGATCGATAAAATCCTTTTCGCAATAGTCCATATCAAAAATCGGGTTACCGTGCTTGCACGCCGTAGTTTATCCTTTCACCTGCCCGCTTTTAGGAGAGCTCCGAGGCGGATGAGAGTGCTTTGTTCAAGACGTTTCAGCACGCAGGCGTGTCCGTAATCCATGTCCACGGCCTAGCAGGTTTTCTATAAATCTAAGTATCTCGCCCTTGACCCCCTCCTGCAGGCAGGCTTCAGCCCTTCCTATGACGATACTTCTCTTAGAAACTCATTGAGCGTCATGACGCGAAACAGAGGATAAAGCGAGAAATTCCAATAGCAGCTCAGGCAAGTCCGATGGATTTCCTGATCCCGGCTTGCGGAACAATCCTCCAAAAGGATGACATAGAAATCATGGCAGAATCCATCGAGGGCAGTTGCCAAAACGCAAACTTCGGTGGAGATACCCGTAACGACGATCGTGTCCACTCCCAGACTCCGGAGCCGTTGATCGAGGTTTGTTTTGAAAAAGGCACTGAAGCGCCTCTTCGGTAGTATCGTATCGATAGGATAGGGTTTTAATTCATCGATGACCTCTGCCCCTTCTGTTCCCTGAAGGGAATAGAATTTTGTCTTTCCCTTAAAGAGGAAGTCTTCCTTCAAGAAACTATCACAGGCAAAGACGATTGGAAATCCATTTCCTCGGCTTTCCTTAAGGAGCTTTTGAAGATTAGGAATAATCTTTCTTCCCTCCTGCGTGATGGGCAGTTGTGATCCTTCTTTAAAGGTATCTTTTAACATATCGACCACAATGATTGCCGGTTTCATGAAATCCCCTTCTCAGCCAAGATTCCAAAAACAAACTTACCCTCTCTGGGCACCCTCATCCCAACCCTCTCCCGTCAAGGGAGAGGACAGAAATTTTGGGGCTGATTAATAAAATCATCACGATCTGTCAGAGCTAAAACTTTAACCGATAAACACGCAATGCATTCTCTGTGGTAATCGCGGCTACCTTTTCAAAAGGGACCTTCTTGATCTCTGCCACTTTTTGTGCTGTATACCGAACATAACCCGGCTCATTCCTCTTCCCTCGAAAAGGCTCGGGAGTTAAAAAAGGGGCATCTGTCTCAACAAGGAGCGATTCCAAAGGAATTTTCCTGACGACCTCCCTAAAACCCACCGCATTTTTAAATGTGATGCTTCCGGGAATGGAGATATAAAATCCCATGTCGATGCAAACCTTCGCCATCTCACCATCCCCGGAAAAACAGTGAATGATCCCTCCACACTCCTCCGCCTTTTCAGATTTCAATATATCCAACGTTTCCTGATGAGCCTCTCGATCGTGAACCACAATGGGAAGTCCTAACTCTCTGGCTAACCCAATCTGTTCCCGAAATCTTTTCAGCTGAATATCTCTCGGCGAAAGATTTCTAAAAAAATCCAGGCCGATCTCGCCATAGGCCTTCACCTTCTCATCTTGGCACAGTCCCTTCAGTATACGGTAACTCTCCTCATCGATCTCCTTTGCATTATGCGGATGAACGCCCAGAATCGCATAGATTGAAGGATGGGAATTAGCAATTTCAAGGGCTCTCTTCCAATCTTTTTTCTCCGTTCCGACGGTGAAGATATATTCAACTCCTGACTCTTTCGCCCTCTGAATCACCGACTCCAGATCCTTTTTAAACTCTGGCATTTCTAAATGGGCATGAGAATCGATGAGCATCATTTTCTAAAATAGGATATCTGAGTACCAGGGTATCAGGATATCAGGTTAACAACCCTTTATTGGTTATCCCTGATCCCCTGATCGCCTGATTTCCTGGTATCCTGGTCTCCTCTCATTTTTTGCTTCCAGTGGCTTTGACTCGATTAAAATAGTCCGTTAATGCCCGAGCGATCTCTTTTGAACGAATGAGGACGGATGCTTCATTGTTAGTGGTCAGGGCATAGTAAGTCCAGTTGGTGCTGCCCAGAAGGCTGAGCTGTCCGTCAACGACCATTAATTTGGCATGTGTGGTTTTAAAGAGAGGATCGTAGATGACCTCCACTCCACCTTCGGATAGAATTTTCCCAGTATGGCGATTCCTCTTGGCCGCCCTGTCCTCTCCCTCTTTTACTTCTAAGATCACCTCGACTTTCACTCCCCGTTTCTTTGCCTCGATAAGTTCCTTGATGAGAAGATTGGAAGGGGTATTGGGATATTTGTCATAATGTCCCATTTCGAACATCATCACTTGAATCGAATGCTTGGCCTCCAGAATCATTTTCTTTGCCGCCTGAAAGTATTGGGCATCCATCACTAACTGGACATCCTCCGCGGGCAATCCAACGGCATGTGGCAAGGAGAAAGTGGAAAGCAGAAGACA
>DATIGG010000061.1:0-6930 GCA_035454825.1 Thermodesulfobacteriota bacterium
TTGGTGACGTCCCTCCCGGCCCACCCTGGTCAGGACGCTCGATCCGGTTCGCCAATTATCCACTGCCACTCGGACCGCACGAAAGGTCATCACGGCAAAACCTACGGTGCAGATTCCATAGACGATGCTCATGGGCCAGTCCACAACGACCATGGGCTGGGTTTGCATGACCTGGGTGATCTTGCCGCTGAGCCAGGTTGCGTACCCGAAGAAGACCGCACGAATGAGATCCACCAGGGTGGAGAGGAAACGGGCCAGCCCCCGGGGATAATAAAGATACAGGAATTCCACGTGGATGTGGCTGCATCTTCGGACCGCCATACCTCCGCCGAGAAAAGCTACGCAACTTAAGAGATACCGGGCAATCTCCTCGGTCCAGGCGAACGGATCGTTGAGGGCATACCGGGTGAAGAACTGCAGAAAGACGACGATCGCCAGTGCCCAGAAGAAGACCAGGGTCACCCAGTCCTCAGGTCCGTACTCTTTCAGGTTCATCCCGGTCTCGTCGCTGGTCCCGACGGCCGGCGTGCCGGGATCAGGACCGCTATAACGGTCTTCCGCCATATGGTCACTCCGCGTCATTCCTGTTAACGCACAATGGGAATAAGCAGGAAGGAAACCACCACAGCCCGCACCGCTCGTGAACCTGGGCGGTGCGAGCCATATGGGATCCGTGTTGGAGACCTATCTCAATGCTTGTAGGCGGTCATAGAGTTCCTTGGTCCAAACGGCCCCGAGAGAGGCGTCATTGTGGATCTTTACCGCTGCCTCGCGGAATGCCTTGAGATCCGGCACTACCACGGTTTTGCCCTGTTGCTTAAACCAGTCCGCCAGCTTTGCCTCGGACTCACGGATGGACGCGCCGGCTCGGGTCGACGCCTCCTTGAAAACCGACTCGAAGATCTGCTGCTCCTGAGGGGTCAGCCTTTTCCAGAGTGGGGAGCCGATCACCGTGGTCAGGTTGTCCAGGATGTGGCCGGTCAGGTTGATGTGAGACTGCACTTCGTAGAATTTCTTGGCCTGAATTGTGGGCAAGGGGTTTTCCTGGCCGTCCACAGTCCCGTTCTGCAACGCCAGATAGACCTCGGCAAAGGCGATCGGAGTTGGATTTGCGCCCATTGCCCGGGCGTACATCATATACATCGGGGCCTGAGGAACGCGCAACTTCATCCCCTTCATGTCCGCCGGGACGTTGATCGCCTTGTTGGCAGTCGTGTGGCGGGCCCCATAATATGTCAACGCTACGATCTTATTGCCGGTCTGCTTGAAGTACCCGTCGGTCAGCTCCGTCAGGAGTGGACTCTGGCTGTAAGCCTTCCAGTGATCAAAGTCCCGCCACATGTAGGGCCCATTGACAATGGAAATGGGTTTATAGGTGGCTCCCACGAAGGAGGCGCCGATGTACGCCATGTCAATAGTGCCAAGGGGCATAGCCTGGGTAATCTGCTGCTCGTTTCCCAAGGAAGAGGCTGGAAATACGTCGATCGTGTACTTGTTGTTGGTCCTTTTGGCGATCTCACCCGCCGCCCAGACCGCTTCCTTGTGAAAAGCCTCTGTTGTTTCATAGACATGGGCAAATTTCAGCTTGGTCTGCGCTTGCGCCGGCATGGACACCATGAGGGCGGCGAGACTCACCAGGGCTGCGATAACGAGTCGTTTCTTCATCTTGTTCCTCCTTTGAAATTCACCGTACTTCATCGTATACCTCCTCTCCCTTTGTTATTACGACATGTGTGAACTACCTTTCTTCTCCCCTAATCACCCCACAACATGGCAGACTCCCTTAGTGATAAGAACTTGCTTCGGGATGGGTCAAAAATACAAAAAAGAAAGTAGTATGTCAAGGAAAATCGATCATCGATGGTTAGCGATTCAAATCAAGTATGTTTCGTTAAAATGATTGGTCGAAGAGTTCAGGAGTCCTCAACATCTCCGAAGATTTCGCCTCACTCCTGATGCGACCGGATAGGTCTGGAATATTTGGGGAAACAAAGGTGTTCGTCGTTCGCCAAATCAGTTTCTATACGGGCTATGCATGATTAAATCGAGGCAGAAATCAGCAAAATTCAGTGGATTGGGTGGGGATTAAGAAACCTTCCAAAAAAATTAAGAATGAAAAAATTGATATAAGACGCTGATACTCTTAGATGGTGGTCCCAACGGGGTTCGAACCCGTGTTACCGACGTGAGAGGCCGGTGTCCTAGGCCACTAGACGATGGGACCCTTTGATCAGGCTTAAAAGAACCAAACCAATTTAACCTAAAACTTACTAAAAAACAACGACAATTGCAAGTTGGAAAATTTGATACAAGGTGACCTCCCAGAAGGGGTGAAAAAATAAAGAACCTGCGGCCCGGCCCGCAAGGACGGAGCGTCTCATCAAAGCTTTAGGATGGGGAGAAGGTCTTTCGATGTCCATACCATGATAAACTGAAAAGTAATTGTTAATTTTGCTTGTCTTTCACTGGTGAAAGCACTATATTTGGAAAGGGCTTAAGATCTGTGGCAGGTAAACGATGATTCCCATTAGAGATGCTGTTCGTTCAAGCCATTTTCCTCTGGTCAATGTCATGATCATTGGTCTTAACGGACTTGCCTTTTTCTGGCAGTTGAGTCAGGGACCCCATCTGAGAGAAGCTCTTTTTTTCTTCGGCGTTGTTCCTATTCGATACTCGGATCCTGCCATTGCTTCCCATTTCACGACTTTTCAACAGATTCTTCCTTTTCTGACCTCCATGTTTCTTCACGGAGGGTTCCTTCATATCATCGGCAACATGTGGTTTCTTTACATTTTCGGGGACAATATTGAAGACCGGCTCGGCCACATTCGATACTTATTATTTTATCTCCTCTGCGGCATTGCCGCGGGTGTGATCCATCTTATCACCAACTGGGACTCCAAAATTCCCACCATTGGAGCGAGCGGGGCCATTGCAGGCGTCATGGGAGCATACCTCATCCTCTATCCCCGGGCCAGGATCTTGACCTTGATTCCGATCTTTTTCTTTATCCAATTCATTGAGATCCCGGCTTTTGTCTTTCTTGGATACTGGTTTCTCCTCCAGCTTATCTCAGCAGGCCTAACAAGAAGTGACATCGGTGGGATTGCCTTCTGGGCCCATATCGGCGGCTTCGTTGCTGGCGTCATCCTCTTTAAAATCTTCGATCTCATTCCTCGTACAGGACTGAGCGAAGGAATCCGTCAGCATACCGAAAGACGTTCCACACCCCGGCTCCAAACCATCTCTCCTCAAAATCTCGAAGACGATCTGGACGCTTACGGAGTGATCCGTTTGACTTCGCGGGAGGCTCAACATGGAGCCCGAAAGATGATCTCTGTTCCACAGGGACTGCAAAAACGGACTCTCATGGTCACTGTTCCCCCAGGGGTGGAGGACGGAAAGTATTTACGATTGAAAGGCCTGGGAAAGAAGGACGCTGAGGGAAATCGGGGAGACCTAATCCTTGAAGTTAAAATAATCGATTGAATTAAAACTGCTTTCAAATTTCCCAATCCTCCTTTAGAGACTGTGTCGCAATAGGGGAAGCTAATCATTCAATTGAGTCGATCATAAAGATTCTTCGGCTAACACCTCAGAATGACATGCGGACTGCTTCTTACTAATGCCCCATGTCCGGAGGGCACCCTCGAACTATGAAAGTGGCCTCCGGTCTTGGGTTAAGGTTATGGCAAGGAAGCCCGTTTCGTTCAGTGTCAAGGGGTTACGTCAAGCTCTTAGGAGCAATCCCGCCTATAGCGGGATAGCCGAATGACGATACGGGCATCGTTACCATTACCGTTGGACGAAGGCTATTTTCTAACAAAAGGGGGGTCAAAATGAGGGATTCATTTCTATCGTAAAACGCCACTTGCAGAAGAGATCTTGGGGATGGGGATCGGGCGGAGCAAACAGACATTCCACCTTAATCCTGGGGTCGATCTCATGGGCAAAACTCGTAAATTCTCCCCGGTGCATCTCTTTGCACATAAATTCGTTGAGTCCCCGCCTGAGCCTGGCTTCCTGGGTAGGACAACTCGGAACCTTGATGATCACTTCATCCTCTTTCTCTTCGATGTCATAACCTACCAATAGGGCCCAGGGAAAATATCTCAGAGCCTTCACAAAACCCTTGAGCCCTTTCTCCTGGATATTAAATCGCTTCACCAGATCCTTGGCTGCCATCTGTGGAACTCGCCCCCAAACACTTTCATTCAGTCGCTCTGCTGTGGGCTGGTCAAATTTCTCTGCCACATAAAGGAACCAGAAGGCATCGATGACTCGGTAATGCCAGAGTAAAAATTCGATGTAGCTTCGAAGAGCAGGCGACTCCATCTTTTCAAACACTTTGAGATCCATGGCAGTCTCCACCAACCGTGTCAGCGTGAGTGTAAGTGATCCGTGCGGCCGTGCAAAAGGTGAAAAGGTGAATAGTGATCAGACCCATGCCTGGTCACTCAACTTTGTCTCTACTTTTTGGGTGGCCACGTGGGTCGTGGTCTCGAATAAACCTTTTTGAGACCCTCGAGGCTAAATTCCTTTGACTTGCAGAAGTCTATCACGGGTCGTTCCCAGTCTTCAACAAGCTGAGCAGCCCTGGCAACATCTTTCGCAATTTCTTTTGGGATTGAAATCACCCCATGCTTGTCGCCATAGATGAGGTCGCCTGGTCTAACAAGCACCCCTCCTACTTTGACCGGAATGCCAATCTCAATGAGATGGACATAGGCATGCGAAACGGAGATACAACTTGAAAAGAAATGGAATCCGATCTCTTTTACCTCATCAAGGTCGCGAACCGAGCCATCAGTTGCCGTTCCCACACATCCCAGAGCTTTGTGAATATTCCCATTCACCTCTCCCCAGAAAGAGCCGAGAACCGGTTTGTCGATGTCGTGAATCACCACCACCCGGGGCTCTGGTATTTTCTGCATTTCCTCCCACCAGTCGGGTGGTGGAATCTTTCGTCCTTCCGATGAATCAGCCGTGACGACAGCAGTCACCGCGTAACCAATCATAGGGGCAAGATCGGGAAAGACGCTTTTGATCTCGGGGAGCATGAATCCTTCGTTTCGCGGCCGAATGTTGAAGAGCTCAATTCCATTGGAAATGGCGCAGGTAGGCCAGCGGCAGATCGCATTGAGTTCCTCTTTGCTTAAGTACTTAGACATCGTATACCTCCTTGTCGGGTATTGAAGATCCGTATCCTTCTCCGTCAGAATTTATGATATCGTATGAGGGTCAAACAATATGAACATTTAACATAGATCACCCAAGAAGTAAATTAGATTTTCAGCCAGGTCATGTGGGCATAATCCATAATGGTGACCCTGAACTTCAGGATCTAAAGTTTTTCAATGAGGTGAGATGCTGAATCAAGTTCAGGATGATATGGAAATAAGAAGAGTTCTTATTTTTGATTACGGATTGTTGATATGGGGGTTACAGTTGACAGGGTAGAGTCTTTTTGTAATAATGAGTACAGTTAAAAGAGATCGCTAGGGGAGCTCATTGGCTGAGAGTCTCCATCTTATCAAAGGGTGGGGAGACCCTATGAACCTGTCCGGGTAATTCCAGCGAAGGGAAGCGGAAAAGATTAAAGCCGTAATACCTCCCCAGGAATTACGGCTTTTTGTTTAGGAGGAGACTTAGATGAAACGGATTCTAACGATTGCAGGTTCGGATTCTGGAGGAGGAGCGGGGATTCAGGCCGATCTGAAGGCCATCACCTTGTTAGGCGGTTATGGAATGAGCGTCCTAACAGCCCTTACAGCACAAAACACAAGAGGCGTTCAGGCCATCCATGAGGTGCCTGCACCCTTTGTGGCGAAACAGATCGATGCCGTCCTCTCCGATATTGGCGCCGATGTGATCAAGACAGGGATGCTGGCCAATGTGGAAATCATAGAAGTGGTGGCTCGAAAGATAAAACAATATCGAATGAAAAAAGTGGTAGTCGATCCGGTGATGGTCGCCAAAGGCGGCGCTTCCCTTCTTCGAAAAGAGGCGGAAGAAGCCCTCATCAAGAGGTTGATTCCTCTTGCCCTCGTGGTTACCCCAAACCTCCATGAAGCCTCTGTCCTGACAGGCCTCAGGATCCAATCCATCGAGGACATGAAGAAGGCAGCTCGTCGGATATATCAACTGGGATCAAGATATGTCGTTGTCAAAGGAGGCCATCTCAAGGGAGATGCGATGGATCTCCTTTTTGATGGGAAAACTTATACGGAGATAGGAGCCCCACGGATTGAGACGAAAAACACCCATGGTACAGGGTGCACCTTTGCCTCGGCGATAGCAACCCTTATTGCACGAGGGGATCATGTACCCGAGGCTGTTCGAAAGGCAAAGACCTTCATCACCCTGGCCATCCAATCAAGCCTCTCCTTCGGAAAAGGGACAGGACCTACCAATCCCTTTGCTTATGTCCTGAGAGAGATGGAGCGGTACCGTGTGATTCAAGAGCTGAAGGGAGCCCTCGAAAGATTGAAACAGAAGAGTATGGGCCATCTCATTCCTGAGGTTTCTTCCAATCTCGGGTATGCCCTTCCGGGTGCAGAGAGCATAGAGGATGTGGCTGCCTTTCCCGGGAGGATCTTCCGGTTAAAGGGTACGGTGGCATCCTTGGGCGATCCAGAATTTGGCGCCTCCCGGCACATCGCCAAGATCATCCTGACCGTGATGAATTTTGATCCTGAATACTGCTCTGCCATGAACATTCGATATTCGAGAGAGAACATTGCCCAATTGAGACGAAAGGGGTTCTTGATCGGCCATTTTGACCGGAAGCAGGAACCAAGGCAGGTGAAGGAAAGGGAGGGTTCTTCCCTGGAATGGGGAGTCCATGAGGTCCTACGAAAACTGAAGAAGGTTCCGGATTTCGTCTATGACGAAGGCGATGTCGGTAAGGAGCCGATGATTCGGGTCCTG
>DATIGG010000062.1:0-2878 GCA_035454825.1 Thermodesulfobacteriota bacterium
ACTCTTTATCCCCCATCTCCCCATCTCCCTTTCCCCCCAGTCTCTATCCCAGATCACCGAGTTCGAACTGAAGAATTCCTACCAGGATGATGGCAGCCGTTTCGGTTCTCATGATCCGTTGGCCCAATTTCACAGGGATAAATCCATTCTCTTGCGCCAGTCTCACTTCGTCCTCTGTAAATCCTCCCTCGGGTCCGACCATCGCATAGATCCGGGGGGCAGGGTGAAGCTTAAATCCCCCCATCTCCCCTTTGCGAACCACACTTTTCAGATTTTCCCCCTTTTTCTCCCACAGTAGAATTTTCATGCCCTCTCCTTTGCAAAAATCCAAGGCCTGCAGGAACGAAGAATAATTCTCCACCAAGGGAACTCTGGCTCTTCTCGATTGCTGCACGGCCTTGATGGCAATGTGTTGCCACCGCTGGGCCTTTTTCTGTTTAGACTCTCTTTCCTTGAGAGAGATCGATCGGTCCGATTTAAAAGGAAGGATGGCTGAAACACCCAGTTCTGTCGCCTTCTGAATGATCAGCTCCATCCGCTCTTTCTCAGGCAGGGCTTGAAGGAGGATAATCTCCAGAGGCGATTCCGTTGAAGATAAAAAAAGATCAAAGATAAGAATGGATGCTTTTTCTCCTGAAAGATGAACGATCCGTCCCCTGAAATCGTTTCCCTCGGCATCGGTCAACGTAACGATGCTTCCGGTACGGGCCCCCTGAAAGCGAAGGGCCTCCAGCGGAGGCCCTTCGACGAAGACTTCTTTTCCAACGCTCACCTTCTCATCCAGAAGAATCCTATCCATCACAAGAGGTTTTTTCCCCTTTCTTCTTCTTCTTTTCCCCTTTGGCCCCTTCCTCGCCGCCTCCTTCAAACTCCTTGATCTTTGTTCCCAATTCCCTCAGTTTCTTGTCCACCCGGTCATTGACAGATCCTTCCTTAAAGCATCCAGTCTCTAACCACTCTCCAGCCTCGACACCCGTGAGGATCTCGATTCCGTGATCAATCGTTTTGACCGGGTAGACATGAAATTTCCCCTCCCTGACAGCCTCGACCACTTCCTTTCTCAACATCAGGTCATCGATATTGAGATGAGGGATCATCACTCCCTGTCTTCCGGTAAGCCCTTTTGCTTTACAGACGTCGAAGAACCCTTCAATCTTTTGATTGACCCCACCGATCGGCTGAATTTCTCCCTTCTGATTCACCGAACCCGTCACCGCAATGTCTTGCCTTAAGGGAAGTCCTGAAAGGCTGGAAAGGAGCCCATAGATTTCGGTCGAAGAGGCGCTGTCTCCTTCGACGCCGCTGTAGGATTGCTCAAAACAGATACTGGCGCTCATGGTCAGGGGCTTGTCCTGGGCATACTTCCCCCGGAGGTACCCGGCCAGGATATAGACGCCTTTATTGTGGATGGGACCGCTCATCTCTGCCTCCCTTTCGATATTGATGATCCCGGCCTTTCCCATAGAGGTCTTGACGGTAATCCGGGAGGGTTTCCCAAACATATAATCTCCCAGATTATAGACCGAAAGGCCGTTCACCTGGCCGACGACCAGTCCATCGGAATCGATCAGGATCGTTCCCTCATCGATCATCTCCTGAATCTTCTCTTCGACGAGATTCAATCGATAGACCCTTTTCTCAATCGCCTTATCCACATGGGTATCCTTGATGACATCGCTTCCCTCTTTCATGGCCCAGTAGTTGGCCTCCCTCAGGAGGTCCGCAATGACGTGAAAGCGCGTTGAAAGTTTCTTCTGTCTCCCTGCCAGCCGGACGCCATACTCCACCACCGCAGCGATCCCGGATTTTTCAAAGGGTCTGAGCTTCTCTTCATCACAGATCTTCCGGATAAAGGAGGCATACTGTTGAATCTTTCCATCATCTTTATTTGTCACGGAATCAAAGTCTGCTTTAACTTTAAAAATCTTTTTGAAATCATCATCGAGATTGTAGAGAAGATGGTAAATATAGGCATCTCCGATCATAATGACTTTCGTATTGCACTCAATCGGCTCCGGTTTGAGGGCCGTGGTGGCAAAGAGATAAAAGGGATCGTAGGTCTGAACCTCCATGACCTGGTTTTTCAGGGTTCGCTTTAAGGCAGGCCAGACCCCTGGCTCGATCAGGGCATCCAAAACATTGAAAATCAGGTACCCGCCATTGGCTCTCAAAAAGGACCCTGCTTTGATGTGGGTAAAGTCTGTCTTCCACATTCCGGAACGGTCGACGACCCGTTCGATGGTTCCAAAAAGATTCCGGTAATTGGGCGTGGTCTCCACGATGATCGGAGCGCCTTTGGCCTCTGAATTATCCACCAGGACATTGACCGAATATTCGGTAAAGGAATCGACTGGCTGGGGAAAGACCAATCCTGGTATCGGAGGAGCCGGAGCTTCTTCTTTTTCTCTAAAACGATTCAGGTTGGCAAGAAAGTCTTCCTGGACTTCTTCCAGATAACGATGAACCTTTTCGTAATTAAAGCGCTCCTTGATATCTGAAACCGAATCCTTGACCGCCGGAGAGATCACCTCGCTATCAAGAGCCGTCAATTCCTCTTTGATCTCCTTTTCTGACTTTCGGGTCTCTTTAAAGATGGCCTCCAGTTCGTTGACGAGCTCGGCTTGCTTGACCTTGATCTTTTCCAGATCTTCTTTGTTGAATTTTCCCTCTTCCACCATCGACTCCAACTGCTCGATGTTGACTGGATTGCCCTCGACCATGGGAAAGATACCTGGACGGGAGTAAGGACCCATCTGGATCTGAACCAAAGAAAATCCCTCTTTATTCACTTTCTTCTCAAACTCCCTGAACATCTCGGCCTGTTTATTTCGGTACCGTTCGACCACCTCTTTCTTCTTATTGAGATAGGTCTCATTTT
>DATIGG010000063.1:0-7166 GCA_035454825.1 Thermodesulfobacteriota bacterium
AAAAGAAGGAGGGCCCGATTCCTAACTTTTACTCGGTCAAGCTCATTCTCTCAACAATCGACAAAGATATCCCTGTGGTGGTGTATGTCGATAAATCGGGCGAGAAAGTCTTTATTGGAACCCTTTTCATCAAGGGAGAGAACACTACCATGAAAGAGGCAGGACCTCCCAAACCCAAAAAGATCGATATGCGGAGTCTGGAGATGGAAAAGTCTCCATCCCTCGGGCCAAAAGAAGCAAAGGTAACAATAGTCGAGTTCTCAAATTTCAATTGCCCCTATTGCGCCGCTTCGTGGCCACAGCTAAAAAAGTTAATGGAGAAATACCCTAAGAATATAAGATATGTCTTCAAACATTTTCCGCTGCAACCCCAGGGAAAGACCTTTGAACTCTCCGAAATGGCTACTGCAGCCCAGGCGCTGAGCGATGAGGCCTTCTGGATGGTCCACGACTTTCTTTTTTCCAATGAGGGCCAAAACCTTGTAAAAGGAGAAATGGGACCGCTGAAACAGAAGGTCGACCAAATCCTGAAAGAGAAGGGTTATGATTTAAAGGTTTTCAGGAACTTCCTTGAATCGGGCAGCGCCAAGATGAAGGTGAGAGAGGACCTGGCTTTGGGTAATAAGATGAGAGTCACGGCAACTCCCACGAAGGTCATAAATGGGGATATCATTATAGGTTCTACCGCAGATAACGTATTGGAGCAGTACCTGACGAAATAGAGCTGTAAAACAAAGGATTCAAGGGGTCAAGGGGTCCAGGATTCAAGTGTGTTTGACCCCAATTGAGCCAAGAAAAACCTCCTCCCCCCTCGGAGGGGGAGGAGTAAGGTGGGGGGAAGAATATTCTTGGAGTGTTAAGGATGGTATTACTCATCGACCTGAATAAAATAGACACTATTAACATCTGGTCCAGAGTTGTCACGCAATACCTTTCTTACCCAGTTTAATATTGAATCTCTGCTAATTCTTTCTGGATTCTTTCTTCTTTCTGGAAGTATTCCGATTAAATATTCTTTCCCGTTCCCGTTACGCCAATAGAATTCATATGCTACCATTTGCCCCCCTGCATTTTAAATTCAATACTCTTCTTCTTAATTACGGTGACGTATCTTGGGTTCGATAAATATTGGAGACTCCAATCTTTAGGCACACCTTTCCTTAATTTACAGAAGCAACTTTAATACCAGATGTAATTATAAATCTAACCCATTATAATTACAGGATTATTCAAAATACCCCCGATTCTAATCAATATGCAAAAGTGAAAGCATTTTCGACAAAGAATCCTCTTAATTCCATTACTTGTCGTTATTATTGAGGAATTACAGATTTTTAGAGTTGTAAACTTTGTTTACACTTTGGCTGACCTGAAGGATAAAGTTGATCGAACAGGTGAGATCGATCCTGAAATAAATTCAGGATGATTCAGGATGACGGTCCTTTGTTGTCTAAAATCTGTCATCTCCTCCAGAGGGAGAGGAGATATCTTTAAGTCATTTTCTACCTAATCTTCTTCGTCCTTTCCAGGTTTGGACCCTTTTTGCATTCCCCTCGGCATCTTAGGCATTTCAAATTTCTTGGGGGTTTCCGTAATCAGTGTCTTGGCTCCTGATCCATATCCAGTGAGAACCATTTCAAGGTCCTTGGATTGGGACTTGACAGTTCCATAGGGAGAAATATCCTTTTTAACCCAGGCATCAACCGCAGTTCCTCCGTCCTGGTACTGGTAATGCTGGGTCTTAATAGTGCCAGCAGGGACCTTGATCGTCTCTTCACCCTTATCAATCATCTTTCCCTTTGGTTCTTGAGGTTGGGAGCCTTGCTGCATATGCATCATCTGGACAGGCATTTCCATGGCTGGCTCGTTCCCGGTTTTGAAGATCACCCGTTTAACATTTTTATTGTCTCCTGGATTTCCGGAGACAAGCATCTTACTAATGATTCGTCCTTCCTGTTTCCCCTCCATCACGGTTTCATACCAATAGTCATCCCCCTCTTTCCCAACGATAGCGATTTTCATCTTTGAAGGTGCCTCGCCTTTGGGAGTTATCTGATACTCAGACCATCCTCCAACAACGGGTTTAAAATCAGAATAGAATCGGAGTCCAGCGCTTTTCCCAAATTGGGCATAGGCATTTGAAATAAAGGAAACGGCTGAAAAAATTGAAACCACCCAAATAAACTTTCTCATATTTTATTCTCCTTTCGATTTCTCACATTACTCAGATTACTCCTCTATTTTCTTGTTTATCCCTGAAAGACTTTCAATTCTTTGCTATTCTTTTTTGCCTTTCACTTGAATCCTTGAAGCCTTGAATCTTCTTGTCTTAACCAATTCGAGAGGAGTATAGGGTGATCTGGGCTGGCTGTCAAGGGGGGGGCGGGGATCCGTGGTTCAGACATGTCTGATTCGAAAGGACAGATATTTACGAGACCATTCTTGTATGGTAAATGAAGAGACGGTCAAGACGAACAGGTCGAAGAGAGAAAGCTTGTCCTGGCCGACCTTATGGGCGATTATCATCTACAGCGGCTCAAAAAAAAGAGGCTCAAAAAAACCTTGACATCCTTTTCAATTAGTGATACGGATGCCGATAAGTGACTAAGAACAAAAGGTTAAGACTGAGGCTGAAAATTTCTCCTCGTTCCTGTTTACCTGTCTGAGGACAGGAAAAGAATCTAAAAGAGGGTAATTTCCTGCTTTGGCGAAGCCTGCCTGCTGGTAGGCGTGGGAGATGGGGAAACTCTAAATCCTGTTTGGTTCCGGCTATGCCAGGCTGGGGACCAATTCTATCTGGGAAAAGGAGGGAATGGGTTTGACTAAAGGGTTTGTGAAATGGTTTGACACCAAGAAGGGGTATGGCTTTATCGAACAACCGGGTGGAGAGGATGTATTTGTCCACTATTCGGGAATTGTCGGTGAAGGGTTTAAGTCGCTCCGGGCCGGAGAAAAAGTGGAGTTTGAGGTCAGTCAGGGCCCTAAAGGACCTCAGGCGACAGGAGTGATGAAGACCCCCTGATCTTTCTCTTTTCCTGGATTTGGATCGGTATTTTGAGGCAGTTATCGGATTTAGAGTTTAGGATTTTGAAAGGTTTGTCCGCTCTTCAATCCTTTTAAAGGCTTCTTTTGCCTTCAAAGCCCGGGAAACATCGCGAGCCTTAGCCAATTGGCTTAAAATCTTGAGCGATTCATTTGTCCCAATTTTTCCCAGGGCATCGCAGATCGCCCCTAATGAGAATTCATCCAAAAGGTTTTTTTGAAAAGGATTCCACCACTGTTTTAGTCCCCTTTTCTCCAAGGTTTCAATAAGAATCTGCTCGTTCGTCTTCCCTCCAATTGCCATGTTTCCTCAAATCCCTAACGCACGATAAATTTCGGTTTCCGGTTGTTCCGGTTGGGGCAAAAATTGACTTTTCTGAGAAGGGTTGATTAAAGTTACAAAGGGGAAATACCTCCCTACTAAGGGTGGGGAGGAGGAATTTAATTTCCGGTCGCTTTTACAGTTCCTATGAAAGCATTTCGATCTCTTAAGAATGACTTTATTGATAATCGTTGGCGGTTCCTCATCGGGCTTCTGGCACTGATCGTCGTTGACATTCTCCAGCTTTTAATCCCAAGGGTGATTAAGTATGCCATCGACGATCTAACAGTCGGAGCCATTTCTTCTTCTCGCCTCCTGAGTTACGCGGGAGAAATCTTGCTCCTCGCCGTCGGTATTGGTGGATTCCGGTATATCTGGAGACAGCTCCTCTTAGGAGCATCCCGGCGAATCGAGAAGGCCCTGCGGGATCGGCTCTTCCATCACCTTCAATCGCTTTCCTTCTCTTATTTCGCCCGAACAAAGGTCGGAGACCTGATGGCCCATGCGACCAATGACATCGAAGCGGTTCGGATGTCGATAGGATTGGGGCTTGTTTTCTTTGTGGATACACTCATTTTGGGCGTTCTGACCATCTTTTTTATGATTTACATCGATCCCTTATTGACCCTCTATGCAATCCTTCCGATGCCCTTGATAACGATCCTCACCCTTTTTTTCAGTCGCTTGATCCATCAGCGTTTCGAGTCCCTCCAGAAGACCTTTTCGGCTCTCACCGAAAGGGTCAGGGAGTCAATGGCTGGCATCCGAGTGGTGAAGGCCTATGTTCTTGAAGAGAAGGAGCGCGAAAAACTCTCCCGCCTCAGCCAGGACTACATACAGAAGAATATCCAGGTGACCAGAATATGGGGGATGTTTTTCCCTCTTCTCCTCTTTCTTTCCAATCTTTCGATGGTCGTTGTTCTTTACTTCGGTGGGAGATTGACGGTTTTTCAATCGATCTCCACAGGAGACTTTGTGGCCTTTATGAGTTATTTGGGGACCCTGGCCTGGCCGATGATGGCCCTGGGTTGGGCTGTCAATCTCATTCAACGTGGAGGGGCCTCCCTCGATCGATTAAATAGGCTCTTGAATGAGATTCCTGAAATTCAGGACAGCCCGAATCTCCCCACCCCCTTGGGAAAGGAGGGTAAGAGGGGATTATTGCTCAAGGGGAAAATTGACATCAAAGGCCTGACCTTTGTTTCAAGAAATGGAGGCAGTCCTATTCTGAAAGATATCGATCTCTCGATCCAACTGGGAGAGCGGCTGGCCCTTGTGGGAAGGACCGGGTCTGGAAAGACGATCTTCTGCAACCTCATGGTTCGGATCTTGGAGCCTCCTGCAGGGTCTATCTTCCTGGACGGGATAGAGATTCACCGGATTCCTTTGAAAGAATTGAGGCAATCGATCGGCTATGTTCCTCAGGACACATTTCTTTTTTCAGATACGATCCGGGGAAATATCTCCTTTGGAAGACTTGATGCTACCGATAAGGCGATAGAGAGAGCCGCCCGCATTGCCCAGGTTTGGGACGATATCAAGGGGTTTCCAGAAGGGCTCGATACCCTCGTCGGAGAGAAGGGGGTGACCCTTTCCGGAGGACAGAGACAGCGCGTCGCCATTGCCCGGGCGATCTTGATGGATCCGCCTCTTTTCATTCTGGATGATGCCCTTTCTTCGGTCGATATTCAGACCGAAGAACGGATCCTTGAGGGGCTGGAAGAGTTCCTGAAAGGAAGGACGACGATTCTTATCACGCATCGCATTGCCCCGCTCCTGAGAGCAGACCGCATCGTTGTGCTGGAAGAAGGAAGGGTGGCGGAGGCGGGAGACCACACCACACTTCTTTCAAGAGGCGGGCTCTATACAGAAATCTACTGGCGAAGACAGATGGAAGAGGAACTGGAGAGGGAAAGAGTGTCATAGTCCTGGTTAATTTGACTATAGTGAATGTCACTGGAAAGTTGTCATTGCGAGGAGTCCCGCGCTTCGCGGGACGACAAAGCAATCCCATGAGATTGCGTCGCTTCGCTCGCAATGACACTTGTGGGATGTCAACTTATTTAAGACGTTCACTATAATTATTGGATGAACGATGTATCCTGATTTTGGCTACATGGAAGAGGGCAAACTTGGGAAGGCCTATGACCTGAAGCTGATGGTGAGGCTCTGGGTTTTTATCAGGCCTTATTGGAGACTCATGGCTCTTTCCCTTTTTCTTGTCTTATTGATGACGTCCCTTGATCTCCTTATCCCGTACCTCACCAAAGAAGTAATCGATCGCCATATCATCGTTACAGCGAGAGAATTGGTCATCAAAGACGATGAAGGGACCTTAGAGAAACAGCTTCTAAGCCAATATGGTAGGAGCCTCATTCCAAAGGCTGAAAAGGGGAAATTTCTTCTGCCTCCGGAGCTACATCGTTCCATGGATAAAAAGGAGGCAGCTCTTTTGCAGAAATCAGGCCTTCTTTCAACGAATCAGTACTATCTCTTTGCCTCCCGAGGGAAAGAAGGAGATCGACTCTTTGAGAAATATTCCCACGTTTTCGAAAGGAGCGGGTCTTATTGGTTCGTTCCCATTGACCGGATCAAAGAGGTAAAAAGAGAAGACCTTCTGATACTGCGAGAAGGGGATATCCAGGGGATCTTCCACATCGCCCTTATCGTTCTCATCATCTTGGCAGCAAATTTTGGGCTGAATTTCTTTCAGGTCTACATGATGGAGATGGCAAGCCAGAAGACGATGCATGACCTCCGAATGAAGATCTTCTCCCATCTTCAAGGTTTCTCTGTCTCCTTTTTTGACAGGAATCCTGTAGGAAGATTGGTGACCCGATTGACCAATGACGTCCAGAATGTCCACGAAATGTTCACCTCTGTCCTGATTCACCTCGTGAAGGATATCCTTCTTCTGATTGGAATCATCATCGTCCTGCTCCATTTCAACCGGGACTTTGCCGTGGTTTCCTTTTCCGTTTTGCCCCTCGTGTTCATCTCAACCCTTTTCTTTAGCCATCGGGCCAGGGATGCCTTTCGAGAAATCCGCCTGAAGATCGCCCAGATGAATGCCTTCTTCCAGGAAAATTTTTCAGGCATCCAGGTCGTTCAGCTCTTCCGGAGGGAGCATGAGAATGAGAGACGGTTCGGGAAGATTAACGAAGGACACTACCTCGCAAACATGAAGCAGATTTCGGTCTATGCCCTTTTTGTTCCCCTCATTGATGTTCTGGGCTCCGGGGCCATTGGACTCCTCCTCTGGTACGGAGGAGGAAAGGTGATTCAAGAGACGATTACCCTGGGTGTCCTGGTTGCCTTTCTCTCTTACATGAGAATGCTGTTTCAACCCATCCGGGATCTTTCTGAAAAGTACACGATACTTCAATCCGCGATGGCCTCCCTGGAGAGGATCTATGCATTGCTGGACCGCGAAGAAAAGGTTCCTGTCTCATCCACTCCCCTGCAAAGAGAAATGAAAGGAGACATTGAATTCCGTCACGTCTCTTTTGCGTACGATGGTGAAGAAAAAGTCCTTAAGGAGGTCAGTTTTTCCGTCCGGGCCGGTGAGACGGTGGCCATTGTTGGAGCCACAGGCGCCGGAAAGACCTCGCTTCTTAACCTTCTTGAGCGATTCTATGAGGTGAAGGAGGGAAAGATCCTGGTCGATGGGATCGATATCCGGGAATGGGATCTCTTCCGACTCCGATCTCAGATCGGTCTTGTGATGCAGGATACCTTCCTCTTCGCAGGGGATATTGAGGAAAATATTCGGCTCGGAAGAGGGGAAATGAATGGAAAGAGG
>DATIGG010000064.1:0-7297 GCA_035454825.1 Thermodesulfobacteriota bacterium
GCTCTTCGATGCGGGAAAGAGCCACCGTTGCTGTTATCAGAGAAAGGTGGGTGAGCCCATGCGGGAAATTGCCCAGAATCTCCCCCGTTTTCGTGTCATACTCTTCTGAAAAGAGGCCGAGGTCGTTCCCGGCTGCAAGAACCCGCTTGAAAACGCGATGTGCCTCCTCGACACGCTCCTGGAAGGCCAGGCACTCCACCAGCCAGAATGAGCAGGCCAGAAAAACGCCTTCTGTTCCCTCCATGCCTTCACTGCCAGGTCTGTAACGCCTGAGAAGCCCGTCTTCCTCAAGGTCTTCTCGAATCGCATCCGTGGTTCGGACCATGCGTTCATCGCGGTGGTCGACAAACCCAACGATGGGCAGAAGCAGAAGCGCTGCATCCATTTCAGCGCGGCCAAAGGCCTGCGTGAAAACGCCGCGCCGGGCATCATAACCCTTCTCTTCGATAGTGCTGGAAATCTCGGTCCAGACCTTTTTCCAAGTGTCGACTGGAGCTTCCAGACCGAGTTCTTCTGCCAATTTTATTCCGCGGTCGAGCGCAGCCCAGCACATCGCCTTGGAATAGACGAAATGGCGAGGCTCCCCCCTCATCTCCCAGATGCCCCGGTCGGGCTCTTTCCAGAGTCTTGCCGCAGCACCCACGAGCTCAACGAGAAACTCCCAGTAGTCATTGTCTGGGGAGTTTCCCAGTGTGTGCCATTGCCAGGCGAGATCCAGGAGTTCACCATAAACGTCCAGCTGTGTCTGTGTCTCGGCAGCGTTGCCGATGCGGACGGGTTTGGCTCCCCGGTACCCTTCCAGTTCCTTAACCTCCTGCTCGTGAAGACGTCTCTCGCCCCCGACACCAAAGAGAACCTGGATCTCTTCTGCACTCCCGGCCGCGCTTCTCTCTATGAACCTGCGAAAGCCGTCCGCTTCTTTCCCATAACCGAGTTCCACCAGTGATCGAACGGTGAAACAGGAGTCGCGGATCCATGTGAAGCGGTAGTCCCAGTTCCGCCCACCTCCGGGAGCTTCAGGCAGAGAACTCGTCGGCGCCGCGGCAATGGCCCCGGTCGGGGCGTTAGAGAGGCCTTTCAGGACGATAGCCGAACGCTTCACCTCCTTTGCGTAGTGACCATCGATTTTTCCCCTGGCCGACCAGGTCTTCCACCAGTTGACCGTCTCCTCCAAGCGACGGTCAAGTTCTTCAGTGGAGGGCGGCTCTATGAGGTCTTTGTCAAGCTCTTCGGGCCGGCGGTAAAGGAGGGAGAGGCGGATCCTCCGGCCTTCCCCGACGGTCTCGGTCCCGAAGAGGTCATGACGCCCCTCCATGTGCAAGTGGACGTCCCCGGAGATCAAAAGGCCGTCGCTGCCTCCAATCGCGATGTGATGACCCTCACCATATTGCCGGATCCAGGGCTTGATGGCTCCGTAATCGAACCGGGGAACGATCTTAATGGCAAACTCCACCTTCCCTTTGACACCTTCGACGATCCGGAGAATCTGCTGATGGGGAGCGTGCTTTCCTCCTCGCCGCATGGGGAAACAATCGATCAGCCGGGCTTCCCCGCTGGAGACATAAAAAGTTGTCTCTAGGACCAGTGTATCTTCCAGGTACCTCCGGGACACACTGTAGGAATCTGACGGGGCAATCTGCCAATAGCCCCCTCGGTTCCAACCGAGAATGCGGCCGAAGCAACTCCTAGAGTCGACCCTCGGCATGCAGCACCAATCGATCGAGCCGGACTTGGAAACCAGGGCTGACGAGTGACAATCGGCAATGTAACCGTAGTCCCTGAGTGGGGGATAACCATCTTCGCTGGATCGCGTTGTCATAGATAGGAGAGCCTCCCGTTGAACTCGATCGAACAGATCAACCTCGGTGCCGCCGCAGGAAATAGACGGCTAAGCTCGCTGCGGCAAGAACAAGCCCGCCAATCAAAAAGACCTCCAGTCTCTTGAAGGCTTCCAGAAATCGATTGACCCGTGTGCCCAACTGGTAGACAAGGGTCCCCCAGAGGCCAACCCACAATGCCCCGCCCAGTGCGTTATAAAAGAAGAACCGCCCCCAGGACATCTTCGCAATCCCTGCGACAATGCCGTTGAACTGGCGCAGCACCGCGAAGAACCTCGCCACAACGACCACCGCTCCTCCATGTTTCCGGAAAAACCTCTCGGCATACCCTAACCGTTCCCGGCTGACAAGTAAGTATCGTCCGTATCGAAGCACGAGGCGGCGGCCGCCGAATCGGCCGATGACGTAGCCGATGTTGTCTCCTGCCACGGCACCCATCCAAGCCATGAGCAGTACCTGAATGGTATTCGACATGCCCTGGGAGGCGAGCAGCGATCCGGCAATGAGCATCGTCTCCCCGGGCAGGGGAATCCCCAAGTCTTCAAAAAAGATCGCCCCAAACACGGCCCAATACCCATACTCATCGACATAGGGTTTCAACGTTAGAATCAACTGATCCAGATTCACGGCACCCGTTTTTCTGTTGGCCTACATGATTCTGAAACTACTCTTTTGAGACTTCCCATTATTCATAGTCGCTGGAAACAAAAGCGAATTAAATCAGTTAACTCCCGTATTTTTAATGAAAAAAGGCTGTATTTTGACCTGCTAAAACTCAGATTCTACACGATAACGGCTCTGCCGAATGCAGATCAACGCTTGACAAAAAGGGTTCGGATTACTATTCGTGAATTATAGGGTTATTACCGGTTTGAAAGGAGGAAACAAAACATGAGAAATTCTTTAGCCATACTGGTTGCCTTTGCCGTGGTCAGCGCCGGGTTCGCGGTCTCAAACACCTATGCTGCGAGCAATGGATCGGCTGAGAAGAATTCCACAGGATCCTTTTTCGCGAGATCCTATGATGTCAGCAAACTCATTGGAATGAAGGTTAACAATGAGCAGGGGGAAAATCTCGGCAAAATCGAGGACTTCGTAGCCGATTCTCAAGGCCGTATCGCTTTTGCGATTTTATCCTACGGTGGCGTTCTCGGGATGGGAGAAACGTTGGTAGCCGTCCCGTTTGAATCCCTATCATACGACTCTCCTGGGAGGCTTTTTGTATTGAATACGAGTAAAGAAAAATTGGCCTCCGCTCCCAAGTATGAGGGGATGTCTGGTCTGGCCAATCCAAAATTGGCCGAGGATATATATAGGTTTTTCGGTCAACACCCATATTGGACCGAAGAAAACGTGGGCATGCCGGATCGCGAGGGGAGAGAAAACCCCTAGGATCGGTCCCGATCAGGAAAGAGGTTCTGGGAAACCAGTGTTTCGATGATTTTTGTTGAAAATTCTAGGCCAAGGTGTACGGGAGAATTTAAATCAATATATATCCGGGTTGCGAAAACCTCTATCACGGGAAATTATTCATGCCAATGGAGTCTGGGGAGTGTTAAGTACACGTATTTTAGCCATAAAATACACAGGTTACCGTATTTGATTCCCGAGCCCGTTAAGCGACAATTTCTAAATGACCCCACGAGACTCCCCACTTTCGAGATTCGGGCCTCTCTATCAGGGACAACACTTTGATTTGAATCTTGCGCGGGCAACGGGATCACTTGGAGAATTGAAGCTTAGATGGGGTGGTAACAGACAAGAGACTCCAAGCATATAATTCAAAGAGGCCGGAGACCCACATGAACTTTTTCAATTTGATTGCGATTCTGATCGTTATTTCGGCCCTGTTTGCCTATATCAATTTCCGCTTCATCAGGCTTCCATCGGTCATTGGGGTAATGCTTGTCTCAATATTCGTGTCCCTCGGTATGATACTGGCCGACCGTCTGGGTTTGGGCATCGCCCGCGAGGGAGAATACTTATTAACGAATATCGATTTCAAGAATACCTTAATGGTCTGGATGCTCGGATTTCTGCTCTTTGCCGGTGCGCTGCATGTAGAATTCAACGCCCTGCACGAGCAGAAATGGAATGTTCTGGTCTTTTCGACCGTCGGGGTCATTTTATCCACGATAGGTGTCGGTACCCTCATGTACTTTGTTCTGAGATGGATTGGGTTCCCCATGGGATATATTTACTGCTTGCTCTTTGGAGCCCTGATATCCCCCACGGATCCGGTCGCCGTCATGGATCTCCTGAGAATGGCCGGCGCCCCCAAGCCCGTTGAAACAGCCATCGCGGGCGAATCGCTCTTTAACGATGGAATCGGCGTGGTCATCTTTACGATCCTCTACGGCATCTCAGTTGGAGAGCACGCTTTTTCACCAGGAAGCATCGCCCTTCTGTTTGCCAGGGAAGCCTTTGGAGGGGCTAGTCTGGGACTGGCCTTGGGCGGGGGCACATACTGGCTCTTGAAAAGCATCGATAACTACCAGGTGGAAATCCTGCTTACCCTGGCCCTCGTGATAGGGGGATATGCTCTCGCCGTTACACTCGATACCTCAGGACCCATTACCATTGTCGTCGCCGGTCTCCTTGTCGGCAACCAGGGCCGGCAATTCGCGATGTCAGACCAAACCCGTGAACGTCTGACGATGTTCTGGGAACTGGTTGACGAAATCCTGAATTCCATTCTATTCGTATTGATCGGAGTTGAACTGCTGGCCGTAACGTTCGCTCAAAAATACATTCTGGCTGGTTTGGCCGCCATTCCGATTGCTCTTGCTTCGAGATACGGTTCCCTGGCATTACCTAAATACATCCTACGGCTGGGAGGCCTTCCGGGTGGAGCCCTCAAAATCATGACGTGGGGAGGATTGCGGGGCGGCATCGCAGTCGCCCTCGCCTTATCCTTGCCTTTGGGTCAAGAAAGAAATCTGATCTTGACCATGACCTACCTGATGGTGGTCTTCTCAATCGTTGTCCAAAGCCTCACCCTGAAATACGTGGCGACATGGGATGCTCTCAACATGATCCAATTTGAGATGATCACGGAAAGGTTCCGGCATCACGAAGGCAAGAAGCCAGAGCCGGATGCGGAGCAGCGAGAGGGCAAGCACACATCGTCATCGGAACTTGACGCCATTCGAAGAGGAGACAGGCATGATAACGCTCAATAACCAATCGGCACTCGTAACAGGGGCAAGTTCGGGAATCGGGTGGGCCATTGCAGTCGCCCTCGGCAAAGCTGGAGCGAACGTCGCCATCAATTATCATTTGGATCAAGAGGGCGCGGATCGCGCTGCCCAGGAGATCAGAAGGGAAAAGGGCCGGGCCTTTGTGATCCAGGCGGACGTGAGTGACGAGGCGCAGGTAGCTTCGATGTTTCAGGAGACGCTGCGCGAATTCAAAGCCCTCGATATCCTGGTCAGCAATGCCGGAATTCAGAAGGACGCCAAGTTCGTGGAAATGACTCTCGACCAGTGGCAGGGCGTTCTCGGGACCAACTTGACCGGAGCTTTCTTGTGCGCCCGAGAGGCTGCCCGAATCTTCCTCCGGCAAGGGTTAGTGCCCAATCGTTCCCGGGCCGCTGGAAAGATCATCTTCGTCAGTTCGGTCCACCAGGCCATCCCCTGGGCGGGCCATGCCAACTATGCAGCCTCCAAAGGAGGGATGCTCCTTCTCATGAAGACCATCGCGCAGGAGTTGGCTCCCTACAAGGTCAGGGTCAACGCGATCGCTCCCGGTGCGATCAAGACACCGATCAACAGAAAAGCCTGGGAGACACCTGAGGCCGAAGATTCTCTCCTCAAATTGATTCCATACGACCGGGTCGGTGAGACCCAAGATGTCGCTCCGGTGGCGGTCTGGTTGGCCTCTGATCAGTCAGACTATGTCACCGGAACCACGCTTTATGTGGATGGAGGAATGCTTCTCTATCCGGGATTCAGGACCGGCGGATGAGCCGGAGACTTTGCCGAGTTGGTTACTGAAGAACAAGAGAGGGAAACCGTCATCTCCTGAGAATTCCTCAGTAGAAACCCGGAGTCCGGAGCGTCTTGAGAAACAAAAGGCCCCAAGATGCAAAGAGTGGAATCGCCGTCGTCCGACGAAAACAGGATAGTCTCTTTCGAGAGTCGAATACCGGCTCGCAGGGACCGTCTGGCTTGGAGCAAATTCCACTGGGCCCTTGTGATCGCCCTCGGCATCACCTGGATTCTTGATGGGATCGAGGTCACTCTTAAAGGCGCCGTCAGCGATGTCCTCCAGGAAGCCGCAACCCTGCACCTCACGAGTGAAGAAATCGGGCTAATCGCCTCCTTTTATCTCACCGGCGCTGTCGTGGGCTCTCTCTTCTTCGGATACCTCACCGACCTGATGGGAAGAAAGAAACTCTTTTTCATCACCCTCACGGTCTACCTCTCGGGAACTCTCCTGACCGCCTTTTCTTGGAACCTCTGGAGTTTCTGTCTCTTCCGGTTCATTACTGGCTCAGGCATCGGCGGGGAATATGCAGCCATAAACTCGGCTATCGACGAGCTCATCCCCGCCAGGCTGAGAGGAAGGGTCGACCTTATCATAAACGGAAGCTACTGGATCGGCGCCGCCATCGGATCCCTGTCTACCCTTGTGCTTCTCGATCCGCAAATTCTTCCGGTGGACCTCGGCTGGAGGCTGGGTTTTGGCATCGGTGCAGCACTCGGCCTCTGCATCCTCCTTCTCCGGAGGAGGGTCCCGGAAAGTCCCCGCTGGCTTTTGACCCATGGACATCGAGAAGAAGCCGAGCAAACCGTAGCAAACATCGAAGCCCGGGTCGAAGAGCTTACGGATAGGAAACTCGAAATGCCTGCGGATTTCATTACCATATATCCGAGGAAACATTTCGGGTTTGGCAGCGTTATCCGAACCATGTTCAAAAAATACTGGACCAGGTCTCTTCTCGCATTTTCACTCATGGTTTCCCAGGCCTTTCTCTACAACGCGGTCTTCTTCACCTACGCGCTCATCCTCACCCGTTTCTACAACGTCTCGCCCGACAAGACAGGCCTCTATCTCTTCCCCTTTGCCGTGGGAAACTTCCTGGGACCTCTCCTCTTGGGCCGTTTCTTCGACACCATCGGCAGGAAGCAGATGATTTCCCTAACCTATACTCTCTCCGCCCTCATTCTCATGCTTACCGGCTTTCTCTTCATCCAAGGTTCTCTTACGGCCACCAGCCAGACCATCCTCTGGGTGGTAATCTTCTTCTTCGCCTCCGCCGCTGCGAGTTCAGCCTATTTGACGGCCAGCGAGATCTTTCCTCTCGAAACCAGAGCTCTTGCGATTGCTCTTTTTATTCCATAGGAACTGCCGCAGGCGGCATTATTGCCCCGTGGCTTTTCGGGACCCTGATCGGCACGGGCGTACGGATGAAGGTCTTTTACGGTTACATCGGATGTTCCCTTATAAAGTTAAGG
>DATIGG010000065.1:0-3714 GCA_035454825.1 Thermodesulfobacteriota bacterium
CTGAAGGACAAAGTCAAACAACTCAGGCAAAAGTGAAATACCCGCTCCCTTATGAGGGGCAGGGTGATGGGGTGAGGTAACCCATGGATTTCGAATTGACAGGAGAGCAGAAGGATATTCAGAAGGCGGCCAGGGAATTCATCCAGGGAGAATATGATAAGGAAAAGATTCTGGAGTGGGAGCAGACCCATACCTTTCCTAAAGAGATTTGGAAGAAAGCAGCCAAGCTGGGATTTGTTGGTATTCACTTTCCTGAGGAATACGGGGGACAGGGTTACGGCGTCTTCGAAAACATACTCATCGTTGAGGAATTCTGCCGGAAAGACTCTGGGGTCGGTGTAGCACTGAGTCTGGCTGATTTCTCCTCAGAAGTGGTCCTCCGTTTTGGAACGCCTGAACAAAAGAAAAAATATCTTATTCCTGTTGCTAAGGGAGAATTCATCTCTGGTGGTGCCTACACAGAGCCTAACCACGGAAGCGACATTACGACCATGTCCACCATGGCGTTGAAGCAAGGCGATTCCTTTGTGATCAACGGGACCAAGACCTTTATCACCAATGGAAGCCTTGCGGATTTCTTTGTGGTTCTTTGTCAAACAGATCCCGGTGCCAAACCTCCATATCGAGGCCAGTGTACCATCCTTGTGGATAAGAGGGCAAAAGGCTTGGACGCGGCTGAGATCATGCCTAAAATGGGCATCCGAATGACCTCTACCGCAGAACTTTCTTTCAGCGATGTGAAAGTACCTTTAACCAACCTTCTGGGGGAAGAGGGTAAAGGGTTTTATCAGGTCCTCGAATTTTTCGATGAAAGTCGAATTGAGATTGCGGCCCAGGCCCTCGGTATCGGCCAGGGAGCATTTGATCGGGCCCTGGACTATGCAAAACAGAGAGAACAGTTCGGAAGAAAACTGGCCGACTTTCAGATCACCCAGCACAAGTTGGCGGATATGGCTACAAAGATAGAGACGGCGAGACTGCTGACTTATAAGGCGGCATGGAACTATGATCAGAAGCGAATCGATCCGAAACTTACCTCCATGGCCAAGATGTTTGCAGGAAGGACGGCCGTGGAAGTCGCGGATGAAGCCATCCAGATCTTCGGTGGTTATGGCTACATCACCGAATACGAAGTGGAGCGATTCTATCGGGATGCCAAGATCACAGAAATTTACGAAGGGACAAAAGAGATACAGAAGAATACGATTGCTTCAGCGTTGATAGGAAAGCTGAAATAAATGATTGGAATAGTGGAATACTGGAATGATGGTAACCATGGGAAGCACTGTGATTAGGTCAACAAGTCATTGAGCATTGAATGACCTAATTACCCAGTGACTTAATGACTAAGAAGAGTTCGGGATTTGGTAATTGGGATTTAATCTAAATAGGCAGAAGATAATGATCAAGGACGATAAGTCACAAGAGATCATTCCAGAGGCCCTGGTGATCGGGGCGGGCATTGCCGGGATGCAGGCTGCCCTGGACATCGCAGAAAAAGGGTTCAAGGTCCATCTGGTAGAGAAGGACCCTTCGATCGGTGGCCATATGGCCCAATTGGACAAGACCTTCCCAACCCTTGATTGTTCCGCTTGTATCATCACCCCTAAGATGGTGGATACGGCCAACCATCCCAATATTAACCTCCTCACCTATTCTGAGGTTGCCCATGTTGAAGGCAAGGCCGGACATTTCAAGGTGATCCTGAAAAAGAAACCCCGTTATGTGGATGTCACCAAATGCACGGCCTGCGCAGACTGTGTGGCCCAGTGCCCTGTCACACTTCCCAATGAATTTGATATGGGACTTGGAAAGAGAAAGGCCATCTACATTCCCTTTCCTCAAGCTGTCCCTCTCAAATATACCATCGACCGTAAGGGAATGCCTCCTTGCACCGCTACCTGTCCTCTCCATTGTAATGCTCAGGGTTATGTGGCGCTCATCTCTCAGGGCAAGTTTAAGGAGGCCCTTGCCCTGGTGAGGGAGAAACTTCCTTTTCCAGGAATTCTTGCCCATGCCTGTTCCCACCCCTGCGAGAAGGAGTGCAAGCGAATCGAAGAGGATCAACCCGTCCCTATTTGCGGTCTTAAAAGATTTCTCGTCGAACATGTTGAGGAACCTGAATTCGAATTAAAGCCTTCCCTGGAGAAAAATCAAAAGGTGGCCATTATCGGTGGAGGTCCATCCGGATTGATGGCTACCTTCGATCTCAGAAAAATGGGCTACCAGGTCACTCTCTTTGAATCCCAAAATGAATTGGGCGGTCTCCTCACTCATGGTTTTCCATCCTACCGGCTGCCGAGGCACGTAATTGAGAAAGATCTCTCCATTATCGATAAAATGGGAATTGAGATCCGTCTTAAGACCGAGGTGGGAAAGGATATCTCTCCGGAAGCCCTTCTCCAATCTTTTGATGCCATCTTTATGGGCGTTGGAATGGCCGGCGCCGAATCAATGACTCATCTCTTCAAAGGATTAAAGAGGACTCGAAAGGGAACGATTCAGATCAATCCCGTTTCCCTTGAGACTAACCTGAAAGGGATCTTTGCAGGGGGAGATTCAGTCACCGGTCCCGGAACGATCATCGAATCAATGGCTCATGGAAGGAAGGCTGCCATCTCGATTGATCGCTACCTCCGCGGGGAAGGTCTGATGGCGCGAAGAGAATCAGAAGGAAAGCAAATCTCACCTTTTCAAAGCACACTTCCCGATTCAAAAAGGAAAGAAAGAGAAACCCTTCCGGATATGGTCAAGCCTCTCGGTCCAGGTCTCACCCCGGAAGAGGCGATCCAAGAGGCAAAGCGTTGTCTCAACTGTGGAGGGTGTTCGGATTGCGGAGAATGCGCCAAATACTGTCAACCGAAAGCTGTCGTTTATGGGATGGAAGAGGAGAGGATGGAACTCCATGTTGGAACGATTGTCCTCTCGACCGGTTTCGATCCCTTCGACCCGAAGAAAAAGCCTGAATTTGGATACGGGGTCTACCCGAATGTGCTTCATGGGCTTGAATTGGAAAGGCTCTGCTCTGCTTCGGGTCCGACCAAAGGCGAGATTCTGATTCAGGGGAAGAAGCCCAAAGAAGTAGTTTTCATCCACTGTGTAGGGTCGAGGGATAAGACCGTGGACAACGAATATTGTTCAAGGGTTTGCTGCATGTTCACAGCCAAACAAGCTCATCTTCTTCGAGATAAAATTCCAGACGCCCGCATCACTGTCCTCTTTATGGATGTGAGGGCCTTTGGGAAAGGATTTGAGGAATTTTATGAGAGAGTTCAAAAAGAAAAAATCATTTATCGGAGAGGAAATCCCTCCGAGGTATTTCGTAAAAACGGGAAATTAGTGGTCAGAGGTGAGGACACCCTTTTAGGAGAACCCTTTGAATTGAATGCGGATCTGGTCGTCCTGGCTTCTGGGCTCGTCCCCCGAAAGGAAGAAGCGATTCTGAAAAAGATGCTTGGGCTGGAGAACTCTTCTGACAAGTTTTATGCGGAGGCGCCTGGCCTCGATCCCATCATGACCAAAGTGGAAGGCATCTTTCTTGCGGGATGTTGTCAGGGGCCGAAAGACATTCCAGACACTGTAGCCCAGGCAAGTGGCGCAGCCTCCTTGGCTTGCGTCGTGCTTGCCAAAGGAAAGAAACACAAACCGGAATGATGGAATACTGGAACATTGGAATAATGGGTAGCAAAAGAAAAGATCTTTTTTCTCTTGGTA
>DATIGG010000066.1:0-3001 GCA_035454825.1 Thermodesulfobacteriota bacterium
CTAAGAACCTTCTATGGTTCTGACATCTATGACACTCTAAAGTCCCGTTCTAAAGAAGAGTGGCTTGAAGTAGAGGAGTTCTCATTCTTTCATCTGGATAATACCAAAATCAATCTGGCTATTGACTGTGCGATAAGGGAGGGGAACGAGATTTTCCTCTACGACTGAGGGTGTGCAAACCTTCATTCCGATGCCACTCAAAATCCAAATCTTTAAAGGAGGTAATCATGAAGGTTCTCAAAATAAGTGATTCAAAAGCAGAGGAAAGTAAAGACAATCTCTTTGTAGGAAAAGTTAACAGACAGCCCCTTGTTGACGAAAAGATGGCAAATGAACTTCGAGCCGCTGCGGTCACTTTTAGTCCAGGGGCGAGGAATAAATGGCATACGCATACCAACGAACAAATACTCTATGTTACAGAAGGAAAGGGGATTGTGGCAACAGAAGATGGACAAGTTTTAGTGACCCCAGGTACGATTGTCTTTATCCCTTCAAGAGAGAAGCACTGGCATGGGGCAACCGAAGAGACCTCGTTTTCACACCTCTCGATATATACTCCAGGAAAGACCAATATCGTTGAATAATCCAACATATATTTGCTTGAACCTTCGACTCCGTGGGCCTGCCCCAGTTTGCATATGTCGGTGCTATCCTAATTGCCGAAGGTTGTGCCGAAAACGCTGGTGGGCCAAGAATTAGATTTATATAAAGACAGAGGAGGAGAATAGGATGAAGGTAGTTAAAATGGATAATATCTCCAAAGAGGTAATTATAAATCCGATATTTACGGGACGAGAGGTGACAAGGCAGGTGCTGCTGCCGGAAAGCAAGGAGTATGTGGTGAACATAATAAACTTCGGGAAGGGGATCAGAAATAAGTTTCACGCCCATGATTACGAACAAATCCTCATAGTGACTTCGGGAAAGGGCATCATAGCCACCGAAGCGGAAGAGAAGGTCGTGACCGTGGGGGACATTGTGCTTATCCCTGCTGGCGAAAAACACTGGCATGGCTCTGGAGGGGACTCAGAATTCTCCCATATCTTCGTGGTAAGGAAAGAAGACAAGGTGAAGCAATTGGAGGATTAGCCCCTTCTGTAAGACCTCATGTGTTCTCAGGATCGTTAATCTTGTGGGCAATATGCATTAAAAGCCTTTTAGATCAAAGTCAGATGTGACTGATGTTGGTCGAAGGAGAGAATGTGAGTTCTTCTGTCGATCCCTTAGTATGGGCTGAAAAAGTTGGAAAGATTGTTAGCTCTGAAGAGAAGAGGAAATATTATCGGTTCCGTCCTGCTCTATTTTATGGAGGGATCGCCACTGCTGACTGTGTGGGATGTTGTCTGAAATGTCTTTTTTGCTGGTCGTGGAAAATCATTGCTCAACCCGAAAAGGTCGGGCGATTCTATTCGCCCAAAGAAGTGGTCCGAAACCTCCTCTCCATTGCTAGAAAGAAAGGATTTAACCAGGTCAGAATCAGTGGCAATGAACCCACTCTCCATCGTTCTCACCTCCTACAGGTCCTTCAACTTATTCCCAAAGAGATCCATTTTATCCTGGAGACCAATGGGATCTTAATTGGCCATGACCCTTCTTATGCAAAGGATCTCTCCCGTTTCCCTAATCTCTCTGTCCGGGTGAGCTTAAAGGGAGTCTGCCCAGAAGATTTTACTCGTCTCACCGGAGTGAATCCTTCAGGGTTCTCCTTACAATTAAAAGCACTGGAAAACCTTTTAGAGGCAAGGGTGGGTTGTTTCCCAGCGGTAATGGCCAATTTTTCTTCCCAGGATGAGATTAAAAAATTGAGACAAAGATTAAAGGAAATAAGGCCAGAGTTTGCTGATTTTGAAGAAGAGGAACTGATTCTCTATCCTTTTGTTGTGGAGCATCTTGAGAAGACCGGCCTGAAGGAGTTTTAAGTTTTGATACCGAATGAAACTTAGGGAGGATAGCCCTGTTCAAAAGAATTGATCATCTATTCTGGTTATCGGGGAGAGGAAACCCCAAGGGAATTCATCCTACATGGGCAGAAGGTGGAAGTAATAGATATTGTAAGCCGATGGATTGAACAAAGGACTGGTCACAAGGCAATAAAGAGATTCTTTGAAGTTAAAGGAAGTGACGGATCTACCCATAAGATTCATTATGATCAGGACAAGAAGGAATGGTTTTACGAAGTAGGACCATAAAGACAAGACCCTGTTGACGAAAGAAAACATGCTTTTGAGTTGATATGGAAAAATGAGGGAAAGGAGCATATTCGAGTGAAAACAGTGGAGTCCTTCTGCAAAAGAGCGTTGGAGATGGGGATCGAAGAAGCAAAGGTCATTGATCCTGGTTCCGTTGTGACCGCCGAGTGGGTGAGAATGAAGTGCCAATATGGATGCCCTGGTTTCGGGGCGAGCCTTTGCTGCCCGCCTCACACGCCCACCCCAGAAATGACCCGTAGGGTGATCGACTCATATCGTAAGGCAATCCTGCTCCATCAAAGATTATTGAAGCGGAAAGGGAGGACGGAAAGATCAAAGATTTTCAGGGAGGCCATCGTTCCCCTCGAAATCGAGATGTTTCTTGATGGGTATTACAAGGCCTGGAGTATGGGGTGTGGTCCTTGTGATCTCTGTGGGAAATGTAACCTTTCAGGTTCCTGCAAGCACGGACTTGAAGCGAGACCTTCAATGGAAGCATGCGGGATTGATGTTTTTAAGACTGCAAGGGATAATGGATTTTCCGTTGAAGTTCTTCAGAAGCATGGTGACGAAATGAATCTCTTCGGCTTGATTTTAGTAGAATGATAAAAAGGGAGCTTCTGTGGAAAGAAAAGATAGCTGGCTTTCCTGGGCTAAAATGAAGAAGACGGATCCGTCCTTGGTTGCCGTTTTCTCCGGAGGCATTGGTGATAGAAGTTCAAAGTCCAACCGGCATGCATAAAATCCAGGGAGCGGATTTTAATTGGGTCACCAATAACACGACTATCTTCTCGCAAGGGAACCACATATAT
>DATIGG010000067.1:0-2352 GCA_035454825.1 Thermodesulfobacteriota bacterium
TGGCCCGGTACAGAGATGATGGCAAGATTCGTATCAGGCCTTTCACGTAAAGCAGATTCTAAGGTCTTATAGACGTCCTCGATCTCTTCAGCCCGGGGTTTCTTGATGAGCATCCCCTCTATTTCACTCAAGGCTTTTTCCGTAAGCTCTTTGCTTTTCCCCTGGATACAAATGACGAGATCATTCGGGGCTGCAGAATCGATCTCTGGGCCTATCAATCCGACTTCCTTCATCATCTCCTTGTTATTGTCCGTGCCCATCATCACAGCAACCTCCGAAACTCCGGGGAATGACCGGGCTCGTTCATTAATCACCATCAGAAAAACGGAGTCCCGATACTGATTCTTCTTGACCAAGATCTTCTTGATCACATGTTTCTCCTTTTGTCGATTCAATGAATGGGATTTAAGATGGGGAAGCCAGGCGGTATTTTTCGACAAAGGCTCGAAAGGCTTTCTTAAAACAGCCCATCGGAGCCCGCACGAGGCCAGCTCCTGCCTGGCTTTTTCCTGGCTCTTTAGGAGAGATACTTGTATTGATGATGGGCTGAATGCCGGTATCTAGGACCTTCAGAACGTCAATCCCCGTTGGGCATCCTCTAAAATCGAGATAAGCAATCTGGTAGCCTGGATTTTCCGCCTCCGTGATTTCATACATCTCCTTCGTGTAATGGATTGCATCCTGAACAGAACCGCCCACTCCTGTCGCCGTGCCGAAGTGAACAATGGCCGGGGAAGCAGCCATAGCAAAACCGCCGATGCCAGCCGTTTCTGTAATGCAGCTATCGCCTAAATCAGGACAGGTATCCTTTTCTGAGAAACCGGGGAAGTAGAGCCCTTTAACCATGGGAGCAGGTGCTGTGAACCAGCGGTCACCCAGGCCGCTCACCTTGATTCCAAACTCAGTGCCATTTCGAGCCATGGTGGTCACGATGGTGCTATAGGGAACATCCTTTCCTGCATCCAACATCGCCTTGCATGAGGCCATGACCGGATAGAGGAAAAAATTGTCATCCTGTTTCAGGAGGTTGGCCACTTCTAGAATTTGCTCTTTCGATAAAGAGGACTTTAAAAGAACAGGAAGGAATACCTGTTCAAAAAGAAGGGTCTCCGCCTGGTTACGGTTATGCCCTTCGTCTCCCATGAACAGAGATTTTGCAATGATGTCCCGACAACTCACTCCTCCCGCCATTTTTAACCCTGTGGAAAGGACAGGGGCAATATTCTCTCTTAACCACCCAAGTCTTTTTTGCGTGTGCTCCCCGTAACTCCCATACCTCAAGGCGACAAAGGTATCCTCCTTCATGTGGGTGTAGTAAAGCTTTCTGTTCGTCCTGTTCTCCAAGACGATGACCGGCTGGCTGTGCGAGATCATCTGGGCGGCGCCCGCAACAGAATCATGATCATGGGCCGACTCAATCCTAATTTTCCTTTTAGACAATAGATGGTCTGCTTCCTGGGCATCCTTTGCCAACCCTTCGAAGATTAAAGCTCCCCAGGCGGCCCCCCGCTGAGGACCGCACATGTTTTCATATTTTTGAGGAGGTCCTGCGTGCAAGAGCAGATTCTTTTTCATTCTTGGAATAACCTCCCCTGCCATCGCCACATCCACCCACAAAGGCTCGGCGGCCAACATCCGTTTCAGAGTCTCCTGATTGGCCTCCCTGATTTTTCCTCTCGTGATCTCTTTCCTTTCCATTTTCTCCCCTCTGATTGCAATCCTTCATCTCTTCTTCAACAGAATCACCCTTTCGAAACCAAGCACTCTTCCGGATCATCTTGTGCTTCTCTATTGAGTAGAGATTTCTTGAGAATGCACTATTATTATAATTTCCAATTTAGAATGTCAATCTTGGAAGTCACTCCTGCCTGATCTCGAAGACTTCTCGACACAACTGGCTCCCCGGGACCAAGGAAGGCCATCATGATAATTTCTCTTGACAATATTAATTCTCATGTTATATTGATTCTAAATTATGAAAGACCAGACTTCCATCAAGCTTCGGGAGATCGGGTTAAAAGTAACCCCTCAGCGCCAGGCTGTTTTGAAACTTCTTAAAGCGAACCGAACCCATCCCTCGGCCGAAAACATTTATCATGAAATTATAAAAGACTATCCTGGAATATCCTTCGCAACGGTCTACAACACCTTGTCAAAGCTGGCGGAGGCAGGGGAGATCCAAGAACTGGACATCGACCCGAATAAGAAAAGATTTGACCCATGTCTATCCCGTCACTGTCATTTTTATTGCAGGGTTTGCAAAAAGATTTACGACGTGAACGATGATCTCGCCTTCCCAAAGGAGACCGAAAGGATAAGTGACCATAAGATTGAAGTATTACAGATTAATCT
>DATIGG010000068.1:0-4762 GCA_035454825.1 Thermodesulfobacteriota bacterium
AAGGAGTTCTTTTAGCTCATCCATGAACTCTTGGATATCTTTGAACTGCCGATAGACCGAGGCGAAACGGACGTACGCCACGCCGTCTAACCGATGGAGTTCATCCATCACCTTCTCTCCGATCTCCGTGCTCTTTACCTCCCTCTCGCCCTTCTCTTGGAAATAGAGCTCAATTCGATTGACGATCTTCTCTATCAGGTTGATGCTGATCGGTCTCTTCTCACAGGCCTTCTTCAGACCGTTGAGGATCTTGGAACGATTGAAGGGCTCTCTCCGTCCATCTTTTTTGATGACCGAAGGGAGAGCATCCTCTGCCCTCTCACTCGTGGTAAATCGCTTCTGACAACTGAGACACTCCCTCCGTCTCCGGATCGTCTCCTTGTCCTTACTTTCGCGGGAATCGACGACTTTGCTCTCAGGATGATTGCAGAAAGGGCATTTCATGTTTTGAATGTGGCAGATAGAAAGCGGTCAGATTTTGACTCTCCTATGCCCGGCTTTCCGCCCCCCGTTGAATTTCTCGATCTTGATTCCTGACTCTTTTAACATTTTGGCAGCCAGGACGTCCGCATAGCCTTCTCCATAAACGATTCGTTCGATCCCTGCATTAATCAGCATCTTTGAGCAAATCATGCAGGGATGGTTGGTGCAGTAAAGGGTTGCACCCTGGATCCCTACCCCATGGTAGGCAGCCTGAATAATGGCGTTCTGTTCTGCATGGAGGCCGCGGCAGAGCTCATGCCGCTCTCCCGAAGGGATCCCTTGTTGTTGGCGAAGGCAGCCAATATCAAGGCAATGCTTTAACCGAGCAGGGGCCCCATTGTATCCGGTGGCCAATATTTTCTTATCTTTCACAAGAAGGGCACCGACCTGCCTTCGAAGGCAGGTGGATCGTTTGGAGACAAGATGGGTGATGTCCATGAAATATTCTTCCCAGGAAGGGCGGATCGGGTGAGATTCCTTTTCTTCTCTCTTCTTCAATGAAGACCACTTTGTGAGATGAGATCGATCAAACGTTCGAAATCCGAATATCGGATTTGGATGATACTTCTCAGCTTTCGCTTTTAAAATTCTTCTTTTCCAGGGCTGTGATTTTATCCAGACGTTTCTGGTGTCTCCCTCCAGAAAAAGGGGTTTCCAGCCAAACCTTCACGATCTCTCGGGTCAGTCCCGGTCCGACCACCCGACCTCCAAGGACCAGGATATTTGCGTCGTTATGTTCCCGGCTGCACCGGGCGGAGTAGAGCTCATGGGCCAGGGCTGCCCGGACTCCTCGAAATTTATTTGCAACAATCGACATCCCGATGCCTGTTCCGCAAATGAGAATCCCCCGCTCTAATTCTCCCTGGGAGACCCTCTCGGCAACCTGAATACCCAAATCCGGATAATCGACCGAGGTCTCATCAAAGGAGCCGAAATCAATGGGTTCGACACCTTGCGATTTCAAAAAGGTTTTCACCTCTTCTTTGAGTCCAAAGCCTCCATGGTCACAGGCTATCCCGATGCGCATAGGTTACCCTGAAAAGGTTCGAAAGATCAACGTGGCGTTGGTTCCACCAAACCCAAAAGCATTTGACATTCCAATTTTCACCGATTGACGTCTTGCCCTATTGGGAACATAATCGAGATCGCAATCAGGGTCTGGCTCATCATAATTAATCGTGGGCGGGAGAATCCCCTCATCGATCGCCAACAGGGTGAAGATGGCTTCCGTGCTTCCGGCTGCTCCGAGCAGATGGCCGGTCATCGACTTGGTGGCGCTGACAGGAATCTTTTTGGCGTGTTCTCGAAAAACTGCATTAATGGCCATCGTCTCTGTCTTATCGTTGAGGGGAGTGGAGGTTCCATGAGCATTGATGAAATCGACTTCCTCCGGTTGAAGACCGGCATCCTTGATGGCCATCCGCATACAACGCGCTGCCCCATCACCATCCGGGGACGGGGCAGTGATATGATAGGCATCGCCGGTATATCCATACCCGATGACTTCGCCGTAAATCCTTGCTCCTCGCTTGAGGGCAATCTCTAATTCCTCGAGAATCACAATGCCTGCCCCTTCGGCAACGACAAATCCATCCCGATTCTTTTCAAAGGGCCGACAGGCCTTGTCGGGCTCATTGTTTCGGGTTGACAGGGCCTTCATGGCATTGAATCCGGAAATGGTCAGGGGGGTGATGTTGGCCTCGGTTCCGCCTGCGATGATCGCATCGGCATCGCCATATTGGATGGCGCGAAAAGCATCCCCAATACAGTGGGCTCCGGTCGCACAAGCCGTCACGACACAGGTGTTAGGTCCTTTGGCTCCAAATCGGATCGCAATCTGACCGGAAGCCAGATTGGCGATCAGCATGGGAATGAAGAAAGGACTCACCCGGCTTGGCCCCTTTTCAAGGAGGATCTGATGATACTTCTCAAGAGTAGGCAACCCCCCTAATCCGGTACCCACAATGACTCCGATCCGATCGGCATTCTCCGAAGTGATCCGGAGTCTGGAATCCTCAAGGGCTTCCTGGGCGGCCCCCATGGCATACTGAATAAAGAGATCCATTTTCTTGATCTCTTTCTTTTCGATGTAGCGCTCCGGATTGAAGTCTTTGACCTCTCCAGCAATCTTTGTTTCAAACCCGTTCGTATCGAACCGGGTGAGAGGTCCAATGCCTGATTTCCCCTCACAGACATTCTTCCATGCGGTTTTGACACCAATTCCGGTGGGAATGACAAGACCCATCCCTGTGATCACAACCCTTCTCCTCAAAATAACATACCTCCCTTTCTCTTAACTGGGTGCCATTCATTCTTTTGAAGCATGGGCCTTAATATATTCGATGGCATCGCCCACAGTCAAAATCTTCTCGGCATCCTCATCAGAGATCTCCATGTTATACTCTTCCTCGAGAGCCATAACGAGTTCGACCAGGTCGAGAGAGTCCGCTCCTAAATCGTCGACGAATTTTGCCTCCGGCTTCACCTCGCTTTCATTGACCCCTAACTGTTCCACAATGATCTCTTTAACCCTTTGCTCAATAGACATGAAATCACCTCCTCAATTTAGTCAAGACATTTCTCACGCGACGATTAGACGAATTAACAACGCTACATATAGATCCCACCATTAACATTGATGACCTGTCCGGTAATATAACTGGATGCCTCAGAAACAAGAAAGAAGACGGACTGGGCCACGTCCTCTGGCTGTCCTAATCGTTCCATGGGGATCATTCGTTTCAGCTCTTCCTTCGCCTTCTCCGGAAGGACATCGGTCATCGGCGTGACAATATACCCAGGAGCGATGGCATTGACATTGATGCTTCGCGATGCAAACTCTCTGGCAATCGTTTTGGTAAAACCGATCACCCCAGCCTTTGAAGCCGAATAGTTTGCCTGACCGGCATTCCCCATCTCTCCGACGACCGACGCGATGTTCACAATCTTTCCGCTTCTCTGTTTCGACATGTGACGGATCACCGCCTTGGTGCAGTTAAACGTGCCCTTCAGGTTGACAGCAAGAACCCGGTCCCAGTCCTCCTCGGTCATTCGAAGGAGGAGTTTGTCCCTGGCAATCCCGGCATTATTAACCAGGATATCGATCCGACCGAATCGATCGATGACCGTCTGGACCATCATCTCGACCTCGATTAAGACGACGACGTTCGCCCGGACGGCCATTGCCTTCCGGCCGAGGGCCTCGATCTCCCTAACTGTCTCTTCAGCCCTTTCGAGATTGATATCGGAGATGACAATATCTCCCCCTTTTTGAGCGAGAAGCAGGGCAATGGCCTTCCCAATTCCCTGGGCTCCTCCGGTCACCAACGCAACCTTACCTTGTAGTTCCAAACTGGACTCCTTCTATGCCATAGGCAAATGGTTCGCCATTCAAGAGATCTTCTTCAGGCTTTGAATGTCCTCTATATTCCCTGTTTCAATATTCGAATTGATGCGCTTCATCAGCCCCGAAAGAACTTTCCCGGGACCGATCTCGAGGATCCGTTCAATCCCTTCACGGACCATCCGGTTCATCGACTCTTCCCAGCGGACAGGACTCGATACTTGGGTCACGAGCAATCCTTTTACCCTCTCCTTCGATTGGTTGATGTCCGCCTCCACATTCGTCACGACTGGAATCTTCAGGTCCTGAATGGTGATCCCCTCCAAAACTTTTTCCAGGCGTTCTCCTGCTGGTTTCATCGGGGGGGAATGAAAAGGAGCACTGACAGGGAGGGCCACCGCCTTCTTTCCCTCCTGTTTCGCCCTTTCCATGGCTCGCTCGATTGCCTTTGCATGACCGGCAATGACAATTTGACCCGGGCAGTTAAAGTTGGCTGGGGTCAGCACTTCGCCTTGTGCGGCCTCTTCACAGAGTTTTTCCACTCGCCCGCGCTCCATGCCAAGAATGGCCGCCATAGCCCCCTCTCCTACCGGGACAGCTTCCTGCATAAACCTTCCACGAAGGCGAACAATCTGGACCGCATCTGCAAAGGCAAGGGCACCAGAAGCCACCAGGGCGCTATATTCCCCAAGGCTGTGTCCTGCGGCGAGATGGGCAGTAATTCCTCTCTCTGCCTGGAGAACTCTCAGGACTGCAATGCTCATCGTCAGGACGGCCGGTTGGGTGTTCTCAGTCAATTTGAGCGCTTCTTCGGGGCCCTGAAAGCAGAGCGAAGAAATGGAAAGGTGGAGAACATCATCCGCTTCTTGAAAGACTTCTCTGGCCTCGCGGAAATTCTCAAAAAATTCCTTTCCCATCCCGACATACTGAGACCCC
>DATIGG010000069.1:0-2632 GCA_035454825.1 Thermodesulfobacteriota bacterium
GATCGTGAAGAGGAGGAGGAGACCACCGAATAAGATAATAAGCACCAAAATAGCAAGAGATAGACTGAAAAGGAGCGGGAGGGAGGGGTGAATATTCTTCAGTCCTACCAGAGGAATATACCAGCACAGAAAAATAAGGAAAAAAAGAATCAAACAGGAAAAGACCAGCAATCCAATAAAAATTCTCTTCCGGGGTCTAATGGCCAAAATGATTCCCCAAAAATTCAAATTCTTTGACCTGATACCCAGGTGATTTGATACCCGGGGAAAACTTCTTACATCTTAATCAGCCGTTTTATTCGAGTATTGGGTAATTTTTTCATTTACCTTGAACAGCAAGGCCTCGAAACCTTTGCTCTTGAGAAAACTGGTGTAATCTGCTCGCTTCAGCGCAAGATCACTCACGCCGTTTGCAATGACGTTAATAATGCGCCATCGATTGTCGCCCCAATGCAGGATATAGTTTAATGAAACCTCCCCTCCATCAGCTTTGATCAGTTGGCTTTTGACCTCAATCTGTCCGCTCCCAAGGTCTTTTTCTGATACTGCTCTGAAGCGTTCTCCAGAATAAGTAGCGAAGTTCGCGGTATACGTTGCAATACTGAGCCTGCTGAACGCCTCGACAAATTTCGCCTTCTGGGCAGAATCAAAGGTATCCCAGTATCTGCCCACCACCGTTTTGGCTATGAAAGGTAGATCGAAACTGGCCACGATCACGGGTGCAAGCCGATCATGTCGTTCCCTGTAACCTATCTTCTCACCCTCCTTCATGACGGTCAGAAGCGTGGTGTGGAGATTCTCAACCACTCCGGTTGCAGGATGAGTGGCCGCTGGAACTGACGACACTGATAAGAATATCATCGGCAGGATGAGTCTCAAAATATTGAGTGAATGAATCTTCATTATTCTTCTGCCTCTGTGATCGCCCGGGCTCCTTCAACTCGATCTCATGAAAGGCCGCCTGCCCCTTCCTCCGTCCTACTCCTCCTCTTTACGAGAAACCCGCGGAAGATTTAGATGCGTGATTGGCAATTCAGGAGTCATGGGGCCCTCCGTGGCCGGACCACGCAGGAACGCATGTAGCGCTTTAAATGGGTGTGTCAACATGTCATGGACTGCCGTCGCTTCAAAACCGCTGTGGAGCATACAGTTGCTGCATTTCGGATTGCGGCCTGGGCCATACCTATCCCAGTCTGTCTCTTCCATAAGGGCCTTGAAACTCGGGGCATACCCCTCATCTACCAGCAGATAACAGGGCTTCTGCCAGCCAAAGATGTTCCGTGTGGGGTTTCCCCACGGGGTGCACGGATAGGTCTGGTTCCCAGCTAAAAAGTCAAGAAATAGCTTCGATTGATTAAATCTCCATCGGTGTCCCTTGCCAAGTTTGTAGATATCCCGGAAGAGCTGTTGGCTCCGTGTCCGGTTCAAGAACATGGCTTCTTGTTGGGCATGGGAGTACATATAACCAGGAGAGAGATTGATCCCTTCCACTCCCAAATCCATGACAAAATCGAAATGGGTGGCGACTTCTTCGGCGGTGATGCCTTCGTAGAGGGTGCTGTTTACGGTAACACGGAAGCCCTTTGCAAGGGCGAGCCTGATCGCCTCGACCGCTCGATCATAGACCCCTGGCTGACACACCAAGGCATCATGCCATCCACGATGGCCGTCCAGATGGACGGAGATAGTCAGGTAAGGCGAAGGCGTATAATCCCTGAGATGTGTTTTGAGCATCAGCCCATTGGTGCAGAGATAGACAAACCTCTTTTGCCTGATGATCCCGGCGACGATCTTTGGCATTTCTTCATGAATCAAGGGCTCGCCTCCCGCGATGGAGACGATGGGCGTACCGCATTCTTCGGCCGAGGCAAGACATTCCTCCAAGCTGAGGCGCCGGTCGAGAATCTCCTCCGGGTAGTTGGTCTTTCCGCAACCGGCACAGGCCAGATTGCATCGAAACAGCGGCTCGATCATCAACACCAGAGGATAACGACGTCTTCTCTGGAAGCGCTGATTCAGTACATGACCCATTACCCGGTATTTCTGAATGAAGGACACGCCCAAATCAAACTCCTCAACGGGCCTTCCTACTCAAGTCATTACTCCTGTTTTTTCGCACATGACACAGGGAAACCTGCTTAGCTCAACAGTGACTCAGGAAGACGGAAGCGAGTCTCTTCCCGTTTCCCGTCCATTTCGATCACTTGGCTCACTCCATACCCACGCAATCTTTCCAAAACCCTCTCCACCATTGCCTCTGGGGCCGATGTGCCCGCGGTGATCCCCACCCGTGTGGTTTCCGAAAACCAGTCCGGAGTAAGATCGCCGACATCCTCGATTAAATAGGAAAGCAAGCCATTCTGCTCACCCACCTCCCGTAAACGATTGGAGTTTGAACTGTTGCGGGCTCCCACTACCAGCAACAAATCTATCTCCTTAGCCAACAGACGAACAGCATCCTGCCTGCTCTGTGTGGCATAACAGATGTCGCTCAAGTCCGGCCCCCGGATACTTTTGAAGCGCTTCTTTAACGCATGAATGACCTCGCGGGTATCGTCTGTGCTCAGGGTGGTTTGAGTGACATAGGCAAGGCGATCAGGACTTCTCACCTGTAGGGCTGCGACTTTAGCGC
>DATIGG010000070.1:0-4455 GCA_035454825.1 Thermodesulfobacteriota bacterium
GGAAGAAGGCTCCGGTCTCTTCCATCAGTTCAACAGTGGCCACTGAAGTGGGATTGCCAACCGGAATCCGGTCCACTCTTCCGCCAAACAAGGCCGATAGGAATCTCCTTTTGGGAGTCATCCATTCACTCATCGATTTCCCTTCATGACCATCTCTTCCCGAGGCTTTCTCTGGTCCTCTTTTTCTGAAGAGTAACGAGATCCTTCTCCACTTCACACACGTGTTTGACCATTTCTTCTCGAACCTTCTTGGGATTCTTTTGCAACAGTGCCATGTAAATCTGCTGATGGGCCCAGAGGACTTTCTTCGAAAATTCTTTACCGGGCTGCAAAATCTCTTTTGTATCAATCAGAAGGTTTTCAACAAAATCGAGAATAAACATCAGGATAGGATTGCCTGTCACACTCCCAATAATTCGATGAAACTCGATCTCATTCTTTCGCGATTCAATGGGAGTGTCATGTTTGAGAAGATAATCACTTTCATCGATCAACTTTTTCAAGCGCTGTAAATCCTCTCCAGTAATGGCATGTGCAGCCTTTTCAGCAATGTAGGATTCCAAGAGAAGCCGAACTTCGGCGAGGTCTTCCAAGGAAAGATTCTTAAAATGCAAGAAGTTGCTAAAACAATCTCTGGCTTTTTTGAGGTCAACTTCGGTCACAAAAGCACCCCCCGAAGCTCCCTTGCGAATTTCCAGAAAGCCTAAAACCTCCAGAGATCGCAAGGCTTCCCGAAGGGTCGCTTTACTCACCGCAAAATTCTTGATCAATTCTCTTTCCGGAGGGAGTCTGTCACCCGGCTTGAGTTGACCTTCAAAAATTGCTTTACGGATCTGCTCAATAATGTGTTCGGATACTTTGTTGGATTTGACCGAGTTGAACATGGGAGGGTTCTTGACCTTCGACACCGAAAGAATGAGTTACCTCTACCAGAATCCCATTTTTTTGTCAAGAGAAAAATCAATTATTATAATATTCGAATATTTTCAAAAACATGGGTCAAGAAGGAAGCGGAAAAACCTGAAAATCCATCCAGCTTAAACGGCTTGACAGGGAGGGGTGAGTTCTACATAATGAGATGGAATTCATATCCTCTGTGAGGGATCCGCTCTGCCATGGACAAAAACGACCTTATTCAGGCCCTTGCGGAAATCGTCGGCCAGGAGAATGTGCTCACCTCGGAGGCGGACTTAACTGTTTACGGCTATGATGGTTCCCTCCACAGTGGCCTGCCGGAGGTCATCGTCTTGCCAAAGACAACGGAACAGGTTTCAGCCATAGTTTCATTGGCCTCAAGAGAACGGTTTTCGATTGTCGCACGGGGTTCAGGGACCAATCTGAGTGGAGGGTCGATCCCTTTGAAGGGCGGGATCGTCATCCATTTTTCGAGGATGAATAAAATCCTTGAGATTGACCTCGAAAATCAAAGGGCTGTGGTTGAAGCAGGGGTGATCAATCTCGATCTTCAGAGTGCCCTGGCACCCTATGGCTATTATTTTGCCCCTGACCCGGCCAGTCAAAAGGTTGCTACCCTGGGTGGAAACCTCGCAGAGAATGCCGGCGGTCCTCACTGCCTGAAATACGGTGTCACGACGAATCATCTCCTCGGAGCAGAGATCGTCCTTCCAAACGGTGAGGTCTTTTGGACAGGGGGAAAGGCTTCCGATCATTTAGGTTACGACCTGCTGGGGGTTCTTGTGGGGTCAGAAGGAACTCTTGGAATCGTGACCAAGGTGATCGTAAGAATTATGAAAAAGCCGGAGGCAGTTCAAACCTTCCTGGCGATCTTTCATTCCCTCGAAGATGCCGGGAATACCGTTTCGGCAGTGATCGGTGCCGGCATCATCCCTGCAACCCTTGAAATGATGGATCGAACGGTCATCAAGGCCGTTGAAGACTCCATCCATGCCGGTTATCCTCTTGATGCGGAGGCTGTCCTCATTATTGAGCTGGACGGACTAAGAGACGGGATGGACCGGCTTGCCCAGCGCATCATTGAGGTTTGTAGAGCCAACCATGTCCGGGAAGTGAAGATGGCCACTTCCGAAGCAGAGCAGGCGAAGCTCTGGGCAGGGAGAAAAGGGGCTCTGGGAGCCCTTGCCCGGATGAGACCGAATTACCTCCTTGAAGACGGGACCGTGCCCCGGACGAAGTTACCGGAAGTGCTGAAGAAGGTCGTTGAGATTGGAAAGAAGTTTCAACTGGAAATTGGTATCTTCTGCCATGCCGGCGACGGAAATCTCCATCCGACCATCCTGTTTGATGCAAGGAATGAGGAAGAACGAAGAAGGGTTCTCCTTGCCGGGACGGAAATTCTTAAGGCCTGCGTGGATGCCGGAGGGACGATCAGCGGAGAACATGGAATTGGGATTGAAAAAATCCATGAAATGCCACTCCTTTTTTCTCAACAGGAATTCAACTCCATGAAGCATCTTAAGGCGGCCTTTGATCCCCAGTATGTTTTTAATCCAGGAAAGCTGATCCCTGAAACCTGAAAAGGACGAGATGGCCAAAACCCTTTCAGAAATCGCGGTTCCCCAGAATACCGATGATACCTCTTCCCAAACGATCCTTTATTCCGTAGACGGAGCGGTCCCTAAGCTCGTCCTCTTTCCTGGAACGATCGAAGAAGCCAGTCAGCTTTTAACCCTCTCATATCAGGAAAAGGAGTCTGTCATTCCTTGGGGGAACGGGACCAAGATGGGATGGGGAAATCCTCCATCTCAGGTGGATTGGGTGGTCTGCACAAAACGGTTAGATCGGATCACGGATTGTGATCATGAAAACCTGACCGTGGGGGTGGAAGCAGGAATTCCCCTTTCAAAAGTCCAGGAGCGGTTACGGGGCCTGGGCCGGGGCTACTTTATTCCACTGGATCCTCCCTTTACAGAGACCGCAACGATCGGCGGAATCGCTGCCACCAACGCAAGCGGCCCCAAACGACATCTCTATGGGACGGCCCGGGACATCATCCTCGGAATGAGCGTCGTTCTCCCGAATGGAGATCGGAACAACTGGGGAGGGAAAACCGTAAAGAATGTCGCCGGCTACGACATGTCTAAACTCTATATTGGATCCTTTGGGACCTTGGGGATCATCACTGAGGTTACTTTTCGGATCCTTCCCCTTCCGGAGAGAGAGACAACCTTCGTCGCTGTTTTTAGCGAAATCCCGTCTCCATTCAAAACGGTTTCGGGAATCCTTCAGTCTGAGCTTCTTCCCTCTGCCATCGAAATTCTGAACTCAAGAGTGCTGGAAGCGCTGGGTCTCGAACTCTTCGAAGAAGGAAGAGGGATTCCCCTTGCCGTCAACTTTGAAGGATTTGATGAGAGTGTTGAGCGTCAAATCAGACAAGTGAAAGAGATGGTCCGCTCCTTCCACCCCCTATCCATCCATTTCTTAGAGGGAGCCCTTCAGGAGCAGTTTTGGAAAGGATTACGGAATTTTGAACTTACTGTCCAACCTCATTTCCCTGATAGGATATCCTGCAAGATCACTGTCCCCGTATCAAAAGCTGGCGATGTCTTCCGCTTCTGGAAGGAAATGGCGGATGAGGAAGGTCTTCATCTGTGCCTTCGCTCCCATGCCGGCAGCGGGATTGTCTATGCCGATCTCCTGCTGAAGGATTTGAATTTAGGAATTGATGAACTCGTCAAGGCCCTGAACGAGACGAGGAAAAAGGTTGAAGCCCTCGACGGAGACATGGTTATTAAAGGAGCCCCTTCTCCATTGAAAAAAAGGATTGACGCATGGGGTAGACCCGGAAGAGACTTTTCCATCATGCAGAATGTGAAATCCATCTTCGACCCTCATCGGCTCTTGAATCCCGGGAGATTTGTGGGCGGAATCTGAGTGGAAAACCATTTGAAGGGTATGAACCTTCAGGAATGCGAAGGAGGCAAAAGACATGTATGTAAAAACGATCATGAAAAAAGACCCTGTGACGATCCATCCGGATGCAAGTTTTTATGAAGCCCGAACCCTTGTCCGGGACAAAGGAATCCGACATCTCCCGGTCGTCGACAAGAAGCACCACATCGTTGGAATTCTCACAGACCGGGATATCCGGGCCGCAGCCCCTTCCGATGCGACCACGCTCAGCATCCATGAAATCCATTACATCCTTGGAAAGCTTCAGGTTTCTTCCTTCATGACCCCCTCGGATAGATTGGTCACCGTAACCCCTGACACGACCTTTGAAAAGGCAGTCAAGCTCATGCACGATTATAAAATTGGATGCCTTCCTGTTCTCGATGGAAGAGAATTGGTTGGGATCGTGACGGAGACGGATGTGCTGGAAACCTTTGTTGATGTGATGGGGTTAAAAGTGGAAGGGACTCGCTTGACCCTTGCCCTTGAAGACGAACCCGGGGTCATGCATAACGTCCTTGAGGTGATCAAGAAATACAATATAAACCTGATCAGCGTCTACACCTCCAGCTATAAGGTGGAGGG
>DATIGG010000071.1:0-3454 GCA_035454825.1 Thermodesulfobacteriota bacterium
CCTGAAAGTTCCGCTCGATGACCTGCCGGTAGATGATTTCGTTGCAGGAGTTGCATTTGATCCAGAGCTCGTCAGAGAGCTTCAGCTCTTCTCGCCTCTCCTTCATTCCCTTCTCTTTCATCCCCTTTCTCGAACCGGGTCATCGGGTCTCACTCACCTTCGTTCAAGGTAATAAAACTAACAAAATAAGAACAAGATGTCAATTCGCCCCGCCTCCAGGGTGGGTTCCTTCAGGGACGCATCAGCCCTCTTGTAAAATCCCTCTGAATCTCCTTCTTTTTGAAGGGAGACTTCTATTGACAATTACGGATTATGGGCAGCTCCGATGAATTGAATCCCACGCAGCTCCGTGCTACTGTGATAGATATGAACAGAGAGGCACGGGTTTCAGTCACATCCATGGCCTTTAAAGGCTATGGAGTCAGCCGACTCGACCATCAGGTGATTTTCATCCATCACTCGGTCACAGGGGATGAGGCATGGATTGAAATCATCGAACAAAAGAGAAATTACTCCATGGGGAATTTAAAAAAATTGATTGTGCCTTCCCCCTGGAGAGTGGAACCCGAATGTCCTTATTTTGGAAGATGCGGGGGTTGCCAGTGGCAACATATTGACAAGACAAAACAGGCGGAGATCAAGAGAGACATTTTACAGGAGGTTCTCCATCGATTGGCTGGGTTGAAGGAGATTCCTCCGGTTTCGATGATCCCTTCTCTTCTTCCCTACGGTTATCGAGTCAGGGTCCAGTTGAAAGCCGAGGAAAGGGCGCTGGGATATTATCAGACAAAATCTCACCAGATCGTCGATATCAACCACTGTCCAATCTCGCATCCTCTCATCAATCAAATCATTTCGATCCTTCGAGAGAAACGACCTTCTCTCCGTCCCTTCAAAGAGGTGGAAATAAGAGTTTCACCGGAGGAAGGAAGAGGGGCCCTTATCATTCAGCCTCTCTCCTTCCAACAGGTGAGGAGTTTTGCGGAGGAGCTTCTTCGCGACCACGCGATTGTAAAGGGAATCGTGATCAGAGAAAATGAACGAATCACCTCCTTCGGCGACCCTCTTCTGACCTTTCCCCTCTCTTTCAATCGACACTGTGAACAGAGGAGCCTGAGGTTCCGCGCTTCCCCAGGAAGTTTCTTTCAAGTCAACCTCGAGCAGAATCAGGTATTGATCCAGACGGTCGTCCAGTTCGCGGAGGTGAACCAGAAGGAGAGCGTTCTCGACCTCTATGCCGGTATCGGGAATTTCACCCTTCCCCTTGCCCTGAGCGCCAGGGAAGTGGTTGGGGTTGAGGAAAACAAGGCTGCGGTTGAAGATGCCCGCTTCAATGCACAAGAGAACGGGATCTCGCGATGTGACATAATTCACGGCAAAGTGGGGGAGGTCTTAGAACATTGGGAAAGAGAAAAGCCGGATCTCGTCGTCCTCGATCCCCCAAGGACGGGGAGCAAGGAGATCGTCAGACTGATTGCCGGGCTAAAACCAAAAAAAATCATTTACGTTTCTTGTGAGCCTACTACCCTCTCGAGAGATCTCAGCCTCTTTACAGAAAACGGATATTCTCTCCAGAAACTCAGCCTCATCGATATGTTTCCCCAGAGTTACCACATGGAGGTCGTGGCGCTGCTTAAAGCACCTTGTTGAGCGGATATTCGATAATGCCGACAGCGCCCCGCTTCAGCAATTTGGGGATGAGATCCCGGACAATCTTCTCGGAAACCATGACTTCCAGGGCAAACCATTCGCTCTGGAAGAGATTGGAAATCGTCGGCCCGGTGATGCTCGGAAGAATCTCGATAACGCTCTTGAGGTCATTAGCCGAGACATTCATTTTCAGTCCCACCATGCCTTCAGCTCGAAGGGCCCCCTGAAGAAGAAGAGAGATCTGCTCGATCTTTTCCTTCTTCCAGGGGTCCTGGTACGCTTTATGATTTGCGATCAGTTGCGTATTGGTTGTCATCAGTTCTTCAACAATGCGGAGGCCATTGGCCCTTAAAGTACTCCCAGTCTCAGTCACCTCCACAATGGCATCGGCCAGCCCTTCAATCACCTTTCCCTCCGTCGCCCCCCACGAGAATTCCACGTCCACCTTGATTTTCCGTTTGGCAAAATACTGTTTGGTGAAGTTGACCAGTTCAGTGAATATTTTCTTTCCTTCCAAATCTTTCAGTTTGTGGATGGGAGAGTCCTCTGTCACTACCAACACCCATCGAGCAGAGGATGCGCTGGTCTTAGAGTAGACCAAATCCTGAATCACTGCCACATCAGAACCGTTTTCAAGGATCCAGTCCTTCCCGGTCAGCCCCACGTCCAGGGTCCCCATCTCCACAAACCTCGACATCTCCTGGGCCCGCACCAGGGTGCAGCGAAGCTCGTCATCATCCACAACAGGAAAATAGCTCCGGGAGCTCAGGTTGATCCTCCAGCCCGATTTCTTAAAGAGTTCGATCGTGGCATTTTCCAGGCTTCCTTTTGGAATTCCTACCTTCAGTACCTTCACTGTCCGTACACCTCCTTCGGATCAAAGACTTTTTCTCCAGAAACCTTCCACTCTCCTTTTTCGAATCGCTGATGGAAGCAGCTCCGAAAACCTGTATGGCAGGCCGCTCCGCCTTTCTGGTCCACTTTGAGAAGAAGGGTATCACCATCGCAATCGAGAAAGATCTCTTTGACTTCCTGGAAATGACCTGAAGTCTCTCCCTTGATCCAAAACTTTCTTCTCGATCTCGACCAGAAGGTGGCCTTTCTTGTCTTTAACGTCTCTTCCCAGGCCCCCTGGTTCATATAGGCCATCATGAGGATCTCATCCGTCGAGGCATCCTGAATGATGACCGGAATCAACCCACCTCCCTTTTTAAAGTCGATCTCCATCTTTCACCTCCAGCAGCTCCAGCAGATAGTTCGGAGTAATGAGTTCGGAGTATTAAGTGCCTGCTTCTGAAGTCCGTTATTCCGTCATGCCGGACCTGATCCGGCATCCAGACACCGTCCTAACGAAAGTCGGGAACTACCTCAAACACTGGATCCCGGTATTCACCGGGAACCCTGGATTCCGGCTTTCTCCGGAATGACGGCTTTTTTAGAAACCGTCAGTCTATAAACAGACTCTATTTAGTTCGGGGTTCGTAGTAATTGTTCATTTCCCGTTGATATGCTCCGAACTCCGAACTCATCACTCCAGACTATTTTTCTGTTCTATCAACAGTTTTGCCATCTGGGCCGCATTTTTCGCCGCATAGCCAGAATAGCAATTATTAAAAAAGACGAGGGTCTTTGCCGTCTTCTGAGAAATATCCCGGATCCCCGGAACGAAATCTTCCAGCTCCTTCTCACTGTAAAGATAATCATACCGGACCTTGGCTGGAACGTTGAACCATTTTGGATTTCGGCCGTGAAACCGAAAGTAGCCGATTTCAGAAGTGGCCTTTGGAAGGTAAGGCATCAACTT
>DATIGG010000072.1:0-2014 GCA_035454825.1 Thermodesulfobacteriota bacterium
CTTCCTCCCTGGTAGGCATATCCCTTTTCGATGAGGATTGAGACGAGTTGAATCATTTCAGGGATGTGATCTGTGGCCTTGGGCTCAATCGTGGCCATTTCCAGACCGAGAGCTCCCATATCCACTCTAAATTCACCGATATATCTTTCAGCGATCGTTTTATAGTCAACGGCCTCTTGGTTGGCTCGGTTAATGATCTTATCATCGATGTCTGTAAAGTTTCGGACAAAGGTGACTTCATATCCTCGGTATCGAAAATAGCGATAAATGATATCAAAGATGATGGCTGATCGGGCATGGCCGACGTGGCAGAGATCATACACCGTGACACCACAGACATACATCCCGATCTTATCTTTTTGGAGGGGAGTGAATGCTTCTTTTTCGCCTGTCAAGGTATTGTAGATACGGATCGCCATCATGTTCACCTGAAAATCCAATTCAAAAATCCAAGTGCCAAATCAATGACAAGATTGATTATTGGATTTGGGAATTCATTTAAACTCTGAACAAAAATATTTGAAATTTCTTAGACTTGTCATCCTGAACTCGTTTCAGGATCTCACCCAAAGGAAAAAACGAGATGCTGAACCAAGTTCAGCATGACAAAACTCAGGGTCAAATGTTAGAGACGAATTCTCAGACTCTTTATGGAAATCAATGGAAATCTAATGTTTGATATTGACTCATCTCGTCAAGTTATTTCCATTGCTATCTTGATGCGGCGAATGATCCTTTCCCTCCCGAGGAGAGGGAGGGTTTTGACCAGTTCCGGACCTTTCGTCTTACCCGTCACCGCAGCCCGCAAAGGCGCATAAAGGGCTTTTCCTTTCCGTCCTGTCTTTTCTTCCAATTGGGCCAGCAATGGGTATTGATCTTCCTGTTTCAATTCGGGCAGGTTCTCTAACCTATCGAGAACCGAGCGGAGAGTTTCCTGATTCTTGGGATCCATCAAAATGGTTTTGGCCTTGTCGTCAAAGGAGAATTTCTTATCAAAGAAGATACCGAGATATTGCTCGACGTCTGAGAGGATGACGAGGTTGTCTCTCAGGATTCCAGCAATTTGGGTAAATTGTTCACAAGCGATTTGTTGGATGGGGATTCCGGCCCTTTGGAGGTAAGGAAGAAGAATTTTGGAGAGTTCTTCGTCTCCCTTTTTTCTGATGTAGAAGCTGTTTAGCCACTCCAGCTTTTTCCGGTTATGGGTAGGTGCACTTTTTGAAATGGCAGAAAGGGAAAAATCCGCCACAATTTTGTCCAGAGAAAGGACTTCTTCTCCTGAGGGAGAAGCCCAGCCCAGAAGAACAAGGTAATTTAAGAGGGCTTCCGATAAAAATCCCTCATCCCGGTACTGAGAGACTGCGGTTGCTCCATGCCGCTTGCTCAAGGGTGTCCGATCCGGGCCCAGAATCAAGGGGTGATGGGCAAAAACAGGGGGATCCCATCCGAATGCCTGGTAGACCATGATTTGCCGGGGCGTGTTGGAAAGATGGTCTTCTCCCCGAATCACATGGGTCATATTCATGAAGTGGTCGTCGATAACACAGGCAAAGTTGTAAGCCGCCATGCCATCTGAGCGAACAATGATAAAATCCCCGATGTCATTAGGACTGAAATTCATCTTTCCATGGATCAAGTCTTCAAAAAGAATCAATCTCCCCTCAACACGGAACCGAAGAACCGGTTGTAGGCCTTGAGACTCCATCTTTGTAACTTCTTCCTGCGAGAGGGAGCGGCATTTTCCATCATACCGGGGCATTTTTCCTTTCGAGAGCTGCTCCTTTCGAAGGGCCTCAAGCCTTTCAGGGGGGCAGAAGCATTTGTAGACCCTGCCGTCCTGGAGTAGCCGTTGGGCAAAATCATTGTAGAGGGATAGGCGTTGAGACTGGCGATAAGGCCCGTAAGAACCGTCTTTTTCAGGCCCTTCATCCCAAAGAACACCGAGCCAGCGAAGGTCCTGGAGGATCTGATCCATCGATGCGTCCGTCGATCTCTCCAAATCTGTATCCTCAAT
>DATIGG010000073.1:0-5461 GCA_035454825.1 Thermodesulfobacteriota bacterium
ATCGATGCTCTCGCCCGGGAAGGCATTCTGGGCATGGATGCTTTTATTGCCACGACGTCGGATGACGAAAACAACATTATCTCCTGCCTGTTAGCAAAACATTTAAAAATTCAAAAGACCATCGCCTTGGTCAGTAAGATGACTTACCTTCCTTTGATGCCTGTGATTGGAATCGATTCGACCGTCAATATCCGTCTGGCAACAGCGGCAGCGATTTTACGCTTCGTCCGCAGGGGAACCATCCTTTCCGTGGCTTCCTTCCACGGCATCGACGCCGAGGCCATCGAATTCAACGTCACGCGGTCGGATCGTTTCGGAAAAAAATCTTTAAAACAGCTCCATCTGCCGGATGGGGTCCTGATCGCAGCCATCGTCCGCGGTGAGGAGGTCGTTGTCCCCTATGGCAATAGCATGATCCAGGGAGGGGACAAGGTGATCGTCTTTGCCCTGCCGAAGGCCATCGCACCTCTGGAAAAACTCTTCTCTTGAGACAAAGGGGCCCCGTTGAAACTCAGCCATATTGCCTATAGCTTATCCGGTCTACTGTTGATTCTGGGCGGTTCCTTCCTACTCCCTCTTGCCTTTTCACTCTATTTTCAGGACGGTCTCCACAGCCTTTTCTCGGTACAGATGGGAGCCATGTTGGTTTTGGGTTTGGCCCTAAGACGTTTCATCCCGGGACCGGACCATCTTTCCCTGAGAGAGGGGTTTCTTATTGTCTCACTCAGCTGGGTTTTTATGTCTTTCTTGGGAGCCATCCCTTTTATCCTGTCGGGGTTTATCCCTTCTCTGACCGATGCCTTTTTCGAAACCATGTCAGGATTCACAACCACCGGAGCCTCGATCCTGAAGGATATTGAGCTACTCCCCAAGAGCCTTTTGGTTTGGCGAAGCATGACCCATTGGTTGGGAGGTATGGGAGTCATTGCCCTGGCGGTCGCCATCTTTCCGTCGTTGGGAGTTGGGGCAGGCCAGCTTTTCAAGGCCGAGGCCCCGGGGCCGATCAAAGAAAAGATCTCTCCCCGGATCAGTGAGACCGCGAAAATCCTCTGGATGGTTTACCTCCTTTTCACCGTGGCAGAAACCCTTCTGCTGATGATCGGCGGCCTCGATCTCTTCGAATCCCTTTGTACCACCTTCGGTACCTTGGCCACCGGCGGATTCTCTCCCAGGAATGCGAGCATCGGAGCCTATCCGTCTCTCTTTATTCAATACGTCGTGATTCTGTTCATGTTTGTCTCGGGAGCGAACTTCAATTTGCACTATTTCTTTCTAAAGGGCCGATGGGCCGCTTACACCCGGGATTCCGAATTTCGTTTTTATTGCGGAGTGACGCTGCTGGCTTTAGGGCTCATTGCCCTCATCCGTCTAATGGGGGGGAGGGTCTTTTCTGAAGAATTATTCAGGAGTACTTTGTTCCACACCGTGTCCATCCTGACGACGACAGGCTTCATCACCGACGATTATGAACACTGGCCGCTTGCCACACGCATCATCCTTTTATTTCTCATGTTCATCGGGGGGTGCACCAGTTCCACAGGAGGAGCCATCAAGAATATCCGAATTCAGGTTCTATTAAAACAGATCGTCTCTGAACTCAAGAAACTATTTCATCCTCATGGTGTTTTTCCAATCAAGATAGGACACAAGCCTATTCCGGATACCACGGTGTCAAATATCATGGGATTTATTATTCTCTATGTACTTCTTTTTAGTCTCGGCGTTTTGGCCATGGCCTGGTTTGGACTTGAACTGGATACGTCAATCGGCGCAGTGGCAGCCACATTGGGAAACGTCGGACCTGGAATTGGCACGGTGGGCCCGGTCGGAAACTATGCCCATATCCCGAGTTTGGGAAAGTGGATTCTCTCTTTTTTGATGATGGCAGGCCGTCTGGAAGTCTATACGGTGCTGGTCATTTTTCTCCCCCGGTTCTGGAGATAGGCAGATTTTTATCTTATTTTTTCTACATCGGTTGTCTTTCCGATAATCACGAGGATATCGGTGTCTTTGATCACATAATCGGCATTAGGAACCATCCTTACCCGGTCCGAGAGCACCTCCTTGATTGCGATCACATCGACGTGGTATTCACTTCTCAGATGGAGCCCTCCGATTGTCTTGCCATAAAAGCTGGGAGGTGGGACCAATTCGCAGATGTTGTAATTTCCGGCGAGAGGGATATAATCAAGGACATTGGGACTAATCAGGCTTTTAGCCACTTTATCAGCCATCTCTTTTTCCGGAATGATCACCTCCGTCGCCCCCACCTTTTCTAAGACATGCTTATGGTCCTCATTCGGCGCCTTCACAATGATTCTTTTTACCTTCATCTCTTTGAGATGAAGGGTAATCAGGGTACTGGCAGCCAGATCCTCCCCAAAGGAGATGATGACGATATCATCTTCATGGAGTCCGATGGACTCCATCACGTCCTTTTCGGTCCCATCGGCAACAATGGCCTTTGTTGAAAAATCTCTGATCTTTTGGACGATCTCTTTATTTTTATCGATGGCAATCACTTCAAAGCCGTTTTCGAAAAGGTCCTTTGCGATGTTGAAGCCGAAGATCCCCAATCCAATAACGACGACCCGCTTCATTCGTTTACCTCCCAATTACCGCGTAGCACTGAGCGCCTGCCTGCCGCAGGCAGGCATAGAGCATCGCGCCTAAACGTCACCCCATCTCCGTGTCTCCCTATCTCCTTCATTCATTTTTTATCCTACCATGACCCCCTCTTCGGCAAAGGTCAAGGTCTTCCTCCCCGCTTCCCTGGCAAGGGAGAAGGCCAGGGTGAGAGGCCCCACCCTTCCTGCAAACATCATCAGAATGATGCCACACTTCTGGACATCGCCCATTTTCGGGGTAATTCCCATGGACAACCCCACGGTTCCAAAGGCGGATACGGTTTCAAAAAGATACTCCACAAAAAAATGACGACTCTCCAGGGGGAGGAGATTTCCCTCCCCTGCAATCAATAGAACGGATGTAATAATCGAAACAGAAAATGCCGAAGCAAAGATGATCGAGATGGTTCGGCTGATGATTTCTCGAGGGATCGTCCGATCAAAGATGTTGACTTCTACACTCCCTTTTAACCGGTTCCACATCAACATGATGAGAAGCGCGGCACTCGTCGTTTTAACGCCTCCCCCCGTCGAACCCGGTGAGGCTCCGATGAACATCAGGACCATCATCAGGAGAATACTCTCATTTGTCAGGGCTCCAATATCAACCGTATTAAACCCTGCGGTCCTCGGCGTAACCGACTGAAAGAGGGAGACCAGGACCTTGGTCAATACCGGGACATCTTTGATGATATGACTTCTTTCCAAAACATAAAACATCAATGCGCCTGAAGAGATGAGGACGGCTGTCGTGATCATCACAATCCTGGTATGGACGGATAGTCTTTTCTGTATCCCTCTCAACCGCCGAAGGATTTCATACTGGACAATAAAACCGATCCCCCCATGGACAATCAAGCCCAGGACCGTTAGGTTAACGATGAGGTCGCCCTGATAACGGACCAGACTGTCAGAGAAGAGAGAAAAGCCGGCATTGTTGAAAGCGGAGACAGCATGAAAAACGGCTTGATAGATGGCAACCCCGATTGAAAAATCCTCGAAAAAACGGATGAACAGAAAAAGGGCTCCCAAGGCTTCCGTGATGAAGGTGAACAAAAGGACAGCTTTGGCAATTGCGATGAAGTCCCTTTGGGGTGTGTGAAGAAAGGTGGATTGAACAATCTCCCTCCCTTTGAATGAAATTCCCCGACCCATCAGAACAAAAAAGACGGTCGAAAAGGTGATGATTCCAAGGCCTCCGACCTGAATGAGGCAGAGGATAATCACCTGGCCAACCGTGGAATAGTCCTCTCCCGTGTTCAAGACCACTAATCCCGTGACACAGACGGCGGAGGTCGAGGTAAACAGCGCATCAACAAACCGGATGGGACCTTTGGCTGCAGAAAAGGCCAACCACAGGAGGATCCCCCCGGTCAGGATCACGGCCGCAAAACTGAGAACGAACATCCGGGTGGGGGAGAGGTGCTTTGGAAAGAAGTTCTTCATTCGCATACGGTGCCTTATCAGCATCAAAACCTCGAAGACCTTTTCTCAATCAGAGAGTAACACTCTACTCAAAAATAACTCTCCTGTCAATAAGAGTAAAAAAAACACTCGTTAAGGTTGACTATTTATCTTTTATTATATATGATTTGTTCTATTTTCAGCCAAAGGGATAGGGAGTTTGATGGTTTTTTTTGTTACGTTCATTATCTTATTCGTTTTTTGGATATTCCTCTCGGGACAATTTGATATTTTTCACCTGAGCCTGGGAGGGATTTCATGTGTCCTGGTATCACGGATCTCAGGTAACCTTCTCTTCCGTGAAAAGAGAATCCGGTCGGCCTACCCCTGGGAGGTCCTCCGTTTTTTGAAATACCTTCCATGGCTTCTGTACCAAATTGTCCTCGCCAACATCCATGTCGCTTATCTTGTGCTCCATCCAAAGGTGTTAACCCTGATCGACCCTCACATCATTAGATTCAAGGTGAAACTGAAGACGGATATAGGTCTAACGACCTTGGGCAACTCCATCACCCTCACACCGGGAACCATCACTGTCTTGATTCACGAAGGATCATTCTATGTTCACGCGATCAATCAAAAGGTGGCCGACGATTTATTGACGGGTGAGATGGAAGATCGAGTGGCTCAAATTTATAAGGAGGGTGAACTTGAATAGTTTCTTTCTCGTCAACAGCCTGATTTTAGGGATTCTTGTTCTTCTATGCCTTTACCGGGTGGTCTACGGACCCGGGATTTTCAATCGATTGGTTGGGGCGAGCGTGATCGGCACAAAAACATTGTTTATTCTGGTGTCGATCGGCTTTCTTTATGGAAGAGTGGATATGTTCGTCGATATCTCCCTCGTTTATGCCCTCCTCAACTTTATGGTGACCATTGCAGCGGCCAAATACTTTCAACGAAAGGGGAGCCTATAGATGATTCTTCTGGCAATCCTCCTGATCTCAGCAGGGACGTTCTTCTTTTTCACCTCAACCGTCGGTCTGTTACGTTTCCCTGACTTTTATTCACGCATGCATGCCACGGGAAAGGGGGACACCTTGGGAATACTTCTATCTCTGGTCGGTCTGGCTTTCCTGAGTGGATGGTCGTTAACGAGTTTAAAAATCCTTTTCATCGCCGTGTTTGTCTTTATCACCAGCCCCACCGCAACCCACGCCCTGCTCAGGGCGGCCTTTGATTCAAAAGTTTTACCATGGACGAAGGACGGGAAAATAGTGCGGGAGGCGAAAGTGAGGAGGAAATGATTTGATTTGGCAGCTTAACCTGATCCTGCTCCTTTTCGTCTTGATCTGTGCGATCGCTTCTATCACTGTGAAGGATCTCCTCAGCTCCGCAATCATTTTTGGAGTTTACAGTTTCTTTATGTG
>DATIGG010000074.1:0-4206 GCA_035454825.1 Thermodesulfobacteriota bacterium
TGCTTCGCGTCAGGTCCTTCAATTATGAAGCCTACTCGTGGCACGTGCTCAGCGGGTCCAATGGAGGCATTGTCAGCCAGTCCGACTCTCCCATGGGCGGACTGGGTCTTTCCCCTGCTTTCCCTGTCGGTGCGAGCATGAAAGTCGTGAAAGCCCGCGAACCGATCGTGGTAGATTTCGGTATCTGTTACCACGGCTACCAGGCGGATGAGACCCGGATGTTCTCTATCGGAAAAATGGAGCGGAAATTCATTGATGCTTACGATGCTTGTCGTGAAATTCATGATGCCGTTCTCTCAGAGACCCGTCCCGGCTCGGATTGCGAGAGAATTTTTTTGAAAAGCATCGAGCTTGCGGAGAAGCTGGGATATAAAGACAGCTACCTCGGGCCACCTGGGCTTCAGTGTCGATTCATTGCCCACGGGATTGGCCTTGAACTCAATGAGTTCCCTTTTCTCGCTAAAGGCCATGCCTACCCCCTTGAAGAGGGGATGACCTTTGCCCTTGAGCCGAAAATCGTTTTTCCGGGAGATGGCTCGGTCGGGGTTGAGAATACAGTCCTTGTCACAAAGGATGGGTACGAGATCCTCACTCCGCTGGAGATGGAGATCTTCGAAGTGGGAGCGTAGCTATTGACTTGCTGGCAGCCGGTCGTAGGCTATGAATTGTGAGCCACCCCTCATCTCCAGTTTTTTCTTTTCCTTGTGCCCTGCACCTCTTTTGCCTTGAATCCCGATGCATTTCTTCGGTATTCTGCCTTCTCTACTCTCATTCGAGGGATTTCTCATGTGGTTATTGATTGTTCTGATTATCATCGGCGCTGCTCTGGGTGCTTATTTCATCTTTCTCCAAACACGGAAAATCGAAGAGCCTCCCGACACGTATGTTTGTGACATTTGCGGTGAACATGAATGTCTCTGTCACAAGGAAGATGCTCAGGAACCCAAATAGAAAGGCCGGTCAATCTGATGGGGGGAAGAGGCCCTTCTGTCTATCATCGAAATCCCCTTCCGTTTTATCCGCCGACTGCATCTTGACCTTGAGGAAATAGCGTTCAAATAGCCGATTGAAGTCCGTCCAGTGACCTTCCTGCTTATCCTTTTCCATAAACCGACTCAGTCCGTTTATCTTCGCGTCCAAATCATCGATCAAATGGAGGGCAAAGGCTTCCAGGAATTTTGGTCTTTTCGGCGAGCCGAACTCGTATTCGCCATGATGGCTCAGAATGAGATGCTTCAGCCTCTGGCCAATCTCCTCCGGAAAGCGCCCCAGGCGCGCCAGCCTCTCATCCATCATGGTCACACCCAGGGTAAGATGACCGATCAGTCTTCCCTCATCCGTATAATCAATCAGCCGGTCCCAGCGCAGTTCCCTCACCTTTCCGATATCATGAAGAAAAGCGCCGGCAAGCAGAAGATCGCTGTCCAGCTGAGGGTAGTGATCCGCGATCGACCGGGTCATTTGACAAACCGATAGGGTATGCTCAAGAAGTCCGCCAACATAGCTGTGGTGGAAGCTCTTCGCAGCGGGCGCGTGTTTGAAGAGGCCTATGAACTGGCGATCAGCAAGGAAACTCTCCACAAGGGCCTTGATGCGGGAATGTCTTATGGTCTTCAGCAGCTCTCTCAAGGACCCCATCATCTTATTGATATCCTTCCGGGTGACCTCCAGGAAAATGGATGGATCAGACACCTCGGTTACGGCCCTCAGTGTTGAGAGGGTGATCTGAAGCTGATTCCGATAGGGACCGGCGATGCCGTCCACCTCCAGCACATCCCCTTCCTTAAAGAGAGGAGCGAATTCCTCTACCCTGTCCCAGACCTTAGCTTCGATTTCTCCCGTGCGATCCGACAAAGTGATGATCAGAAAAGGGGCTCCCTTTTTTGTTGAAGCTGTTCGCTTCGTCCTGACCAGGTACTGGCCCCGCACCTGATCGTCCTGCTTGATCTCGCTGACCCAGAGATGTGATGGCAGGCTTGACGTCGTAGTGTTATGCATCATCCCTTCTCTTCGACCTTCGCTTGCTTCTTAGTCATCGAAGTCCCCTTTGGGGCCTTTATGCCCATGTAACCTGGCGGCTCGTTTCTTGATCTTGTCTTCCGTCCATTCCAATGGGTTCTCTATCCGACCTGCCTTCGGCCCAAGGTCAAAAGTACCCGCTTTCAGAATGGCCTCAATAGCCAGGGGAGCCGTGTCTTCCGCATGGAAAACGCGTGTCAGAAGCTCATATACAAAATCCTCAACGCCTCTGATCATCCTCTCCCGGATCTCGTGGGGCTGCCCAAGCATCTTGTTCTCGAAGGGGAGGTTCAGCTTCTTGTAATCTCCGGCTTTCAGATTCTTCGATTTCGCGTAGGCCACCATCTCGGCCCACAAGCTGTCGCTGAGGCCCTGATCGGGCAGCTTCACAAATTCGCCTCTCTCATCCAGATAAGCATTCCCGTACTCATTCACCTTGACCCCCCATGCGATCATCTGGAGAGCAGTCGCAACGTTAGCCTTTGTCGTGCGAGTCTTTTCAGCGATCTCTCTCAGCCTCTCCGAGCTGTTTCCGGACGTTCCATGTTGAGCGCCGGAGAGCTTGTATTTCGCTAAGGCATCGTGAATATCCCTGGTAAGCTGCACCTGGATCCCGGCGTCGCTCTCTTCAATGCCATGCGTGGTCCCATTGTTGAGCGCAATCCAGTCAGGAAAGATATCGTGTGCATTTAAACCCTGGATCAAGAAAAGCGCCTCTTCCACGGTCGAGAGGCCTTCTTTGCCCTTGATCTCGCCGACTTCCGTTTCGTAACCCGCCCACTCGGGGAAACAGGCTTTCAGCGTAATATTGGCCAGAAGGTTCTTGTCGTCAGGCATATGCGACGCGTCAATGGCAATGGAAGTGACCCCTGCGTCAAACAGGGAAGGGATCTCCACTTTTGCCGTCTCGACCTCCTTGTCACTCTTGACGCCGTAGTGATCCGCGTGGATAGCCACGGGAATTGTGAGCCCCAGTTCGTTGCAGACGGCGTCCACCTGAACAGCCATGTTCCACAGGGTTACGGCACAGTACGCGTTCGCCCCGCCTTCGGATTTCGCGATCTCGATGATAACAGCTGCATTCGCTCTCTGCGCTGCCCGAAGAGCTCCGCGAATGACAAAGTGGCTTCTTCCATTCGCTGCGATGGTCATCGCCTTGCCCTTGGCAATGAGGGCGCGATCTATGACCTTCCCGCTCACAATACAGGCCCTGGAATTCGGAAACAGTTTGACGATATTGGGTGGGCGCCCGATCTCAAGCGCCCTTGCGAACTCCTTGCTGGGCTTCGGCTTGATCACCATGTTTAACCTCCGGAGAACCCGGCACCTCGCCATGCTCATGGGTGGTGCCTAGTCAGAATTCGATACAGAATGAGTCTCTTTTTGGCATCCTCTTTTACCGAAAACCATGATATCAATCCGGCATCATCCCGTCAACGAGAAGAAGACAAGGCAGATTGTGCTTGACAGGTGCTCTCCTGTCCGGAAAATGACGGAAACGTTGCAGGGTCCGCTATGAGGCACCTTCACAGAATCCTCTTCAGGGTATTTCCATGGAACAAGCCGAAAAGCGAAAGCTGAGGCCAATATTCATCAATAAAGAAGGACAATGGTTCTATCACGGCTTGGAAATGGTCCGCCGTGATATTATTCTGCTCTTCTACCAACACCTCCACAGGGATGGAGAGGGACAGTATTCGATTCGCCTTGGCGGAGAAGAATGGTATCTGGAATTGGAGGACGCACCCTTTGTTGTCTCGCGGGTCGATCTTCAGGCTCATGGGGAAGATGCGGATGGGTTCCGCATATGGCTCAATGACGGCAGCCAGGAGTCGCTCAACCTGGATACCTTAGTTGTGGGCAAAGAAGACGTCCTGTATTGCAGCGTGAAGGAAGGGAAATTCCCCGCTCGATTCCAGCGCCAGGCTTATTATCAGTTGGCGGAGCATGTTGAAGAGAGAAACGGGGAATATCTCATTACACTCGACGGAGAAAAACATCTCATCCGCCGGGTCCGGTAGTTCTATCCCCCCGCATCGATGCCTTCAATGGCATCCACCATCTTTATCTTTGCATTCTTTCTGAGATGATCAAGCCACTCTTTATAGGCCGTCTGTTGTTTGAGTCGGGTCACCATATTCCGATAATTACCCTTCTCTTCCTCATACTTGTTTGGGTCTATTCCCT